>JBGSVR010000533.1:0-7597 GCA_041752855.1 Thermosynechococcaceae cyanobacterium | reverse complement strand
TTTGCCTGCTGATCAGGCCGCCATTAACCGGATGGGCTTCAATAACGGTGGCGCGGCTCAGATGGCTAGCGTATTGGCAGCTTCGCAGGGTCGCAGTGCAGCCCTTCAAGAAGCGGGTCTACCCAAAATTCCAATTGGGGTCAATCTGGGCAAGTCAAAAATTACGCCGCTAGAATCTGCGGTTGAGGACTATTGCGAAAGCTTTCAGCAGCTCTGTGCATTGGGTGACTACGGGGTCGTTAACGTTAGTTCGCCCAATACGTCAGGGCTGCGATCACTCCAGTCCGTTGAGCAGCTTGCGCCCATTTTGAGCGCCCTTCAGCAAGCAAACGTGCAAAACAAGCCCATCTTGGTCAAAATTGCGCCTGATTTAGCATGGGAAGATATTACTGCCATCGTGGAGCTAGTCCAGCGCTACAAACTCGCTGGGGTGATTGCCACAAACACCACTATTCGCCGTGACGGGCTAAAGACAGCGCAAATTTTAGCCACGGGGCAATCCCCCGACCAAGAAGCAGGTGGACTCAGCGGCGCACCTCTGCGCAGTCGTTCCACCGAAGTAATTCGGTACATTTGGGAATCGACTCAGGGCACCGTGCCAATCATTGGCGTGGGCGGCGTGTTTACAGCCCAAGAGGCCTGGGAGAAGCTCGCGGCAGGTTCTAGTTTGGTGCAGGTCTACACAGGATGGACCTATGAAGGGCCTTGGATGGTACGCCGCATTTTAGAAGGCTTAGGGGTGGCACTGACGCACCACGGGCTACGTCATATTAAAGAGGTTATCGGTACGGGTTTACCCTATCGCGCATCTTAAATAAATCTCTTACCATAAGTTAAGAACTGTAACGTCTCTATCAGGCCAAGGCATCTGTGAAATGGGCAAAGTAATCTGGCAAAAACCTTGGGTTATTGCGCTTGTTGGCGTAGGTGTCGTTGCCCTTGGCGCGGGTGCATTTGCCATTGTAAAAGGCAATAGTGCCTCCATTGACCTCGAAAAATATACGGTTGCGGTCAAGGCAGAACCGTTTACCCTACGGATTGCCGCCACCGGAAGCATTACCCCTGTCCAGAGCGTGAACTTGAGTCCGAAGACCTCTGGCGTGCTAAAACAACTGCTGGTAGAACAGGGCGATCGCGTGGAGCAGGGGCAGGTCATTGCCTATATGGATCAGGCCGATCTCAAAGGGCAGCTCCTTCAGGCGCAGGCGAGTGTTGCGCAGGCACAGGCAAACCTAGACAAATTGCGCAACGGCAGCAGACCAGAAGAAATTACTCAGTCGCAAGCGCGTCTAAATCAGTCCCAGCAGCAGCTTTTAGCACTTCAGAATGGCAGCCGCGCTCAAGATATTGATCAGGCCGTTGCCCAAGTTGTGGCAGCACAAGCCCGTGTCAATTTAGCTCAGTCTAAATTAAGGCAGTACTCTCAACTCAAGAATGCTGGAGCCGTGAGCCTAGAGCGTTTTAATGAGGTGAGTGCCGATGCTCAAACGACCGTGGCAGATTTAGCCGTCGCGCAGCAGAAGCTTAATCTACTCAAAACTGGCTCTCGCAGTGAAGAAATCGGACGTGCCCAGGCGAACGTCTCTGAAACTCGTGCAGGGTACACCCTAGCGCTAAAAGGCAGTCGCGCTGAAGATATTCGTCAGGCAGAAGCGCAGGTAGACTCGGCAGTGGGTCAGCTTCAGGTGGTTCAGTCGCGGCTGGCAGATACCGTTATTCGTGCGCCGTTTGCAGGCATTGTGACGCAGAAATATGCGACGGTGGGTGCATTTGTTACGCCGACGACCTCAGCTTCTAGCACTTCTTCTGCTACCTCTACTTCCATTGTGGCAGTGGCGCAAAACCTTGAAATTTTAGCGAAGATTGCAGAAGTAGATATTGGTCAAATTCGCATCGGTCAACCCGTCGAAATCAATGTAGATGCCTACCCAGATCAGGTGTTTCAAGGTCGGGTGCGATTGGTTTCGCCGGAAGCGGTAGTCGATCAAAATGTGACGACGTTTCAGGTGCGGGTTTCTATTTTGACGGGGCAAAAGCAGTTGCTTTCTGGCATGAATTCTGATTTAACCTTTTTAGGCAAGAAGGTGGCAAATGCCCTCGTGATTCCGACGGTGGCGATCGCCACTCAAAAGGGTGAGACGGGGGTTTACATGCCTGACCCAGACAAGAAACCTAAGTTTCAGCCCATTACGATTGGGGCATCGGTCAAAACGCAAACCCAAGTGTTGGAGGGGCTAAAATCTGGACAAAGGGTTTTTATTGACTACCCCAAAGGGTTAGAGCCAAAGCAGCCTGAGGAAGGCAGAAATTGATGAGGTCTTTTAGCATCACGGATTTAATAACCTCCAACATTGACCCTCACCCCCAGCCCCTCTCCCAGAGCGGGAGAGGGGAGTAAGAATTTGTCTCCCTTTTCCCGCTTTGGGAGAAGGGAATGAGGGAGAGCAAAGCGTATCCCCACTTATTCTTCATCCCGTGATTCCTGAAACACCCTGCTCGTCTATCCCTTTGCAGGTCCCCAAGCACATAGGGTTGCGCCACCCGCCATTAGACAGGCTGCAATAACAATTACGGTTGTCAACGGCTCTTCTAAAAACAGAATGGCGATCGCCACCCCCACCAAAGGCGACAATGCAAAAAAAGCGCCCGTTCGGGATGCGCCAAGATTTCGTAACGCCAGTACAAAAGAGCAGTAGGTTAAACCATAGCCCACAAACCCCGCAGCTAAGATTTGCAATAGGACTGAAAGTGAAGGCCACGGCTGACCGATAGCCCAGGCGATCGCCGTATTAAGCAACCCTACCCCACCACTTTTAACGATTGCCACCTGAAGGGGATCTCGATGAGATATTTTTGCGGTTAAGTTACTGTCAATTGCCCAGGCAAGACAAGTGCCTAAAATTGCCAGCGCCCCCCAGGATAAAGCGACAGAAGATTGACCCGAATGGGAAACCAGAATACCGCCCGTCGTAACGACCAAAATACCGAGCAGTACCCGCCAATGGCAAGGTTCTTTAAAAATAGTCCAGGCTAATAAAGCCGTAAAAACGCTCTCAAAGTTTAAGAGTAGGGAAGCCACCGAAGCTGAGGTATGTTCTAGACCCGTCATCAGTAAAATGGGCGCAGCCATGCCCCCCGTCATCATTGCTCCGATTATAATGCGCCAGTCTTCTCGCTTCAGTAAGGTAGTGGGGCGTTGAATGCGGTTCCGTACAAAATAGATGGGGAGTAAGCCTAAGCCGCCACCTAAATACATCAATCCGGCTAAAGTCCAGGGCTGAACTTCACTTAAAAAGTATTTCGCCAGAGGCGTACTTAGCCCAAAACAGAATGCCGTTGCGATCGCAAAACCAATCCCGAGCGAGACTGCATTCGATTTCAAGATAGGTTTGAGTTGAGTCACAAGGGCTTTAAACTTTAGAGGATCATAGGGCAAAAAGCGTTTGCCAACCTGGATGGTAACACCAGATTGGAGACTTCCATTCCACCCCAAAATGCCTTTAATGGGAGGACACCTGATCGTCATCACAGGAACCTGTGGTTTAGATCATCACGATCGCCCCATCTAGCCATTACCGTGAAGATATAGAGAATTTCTCCCTGCATCACATTCTTCACGGTAATCGTCATGGTTATGACAACCCGCTCAATTCGCTGGACTGCGATCGCCGTAGCCTCAATGCTGACAGGCACTGCCCTCATCGCACTGCCCAGCTTTGCCCGTTACCGACCACCCTCTGCTGCTAATCTCCAGCGTCCGGCGGGGCGGCAGGGGGCGGCAACTCGCACAGACTGTGCCAAAGATAATTTTACGTTTGCCGCCATCGTGCCCACCTCAAACTACGGGCAAACCACAGCAGATTACCCCACGCTGTACTGGTACCACGCCAACCACACCTTTTCTTGGGCGCGGTTTGAGCTGTATGCCGCCCAAAAGCAGACGCTTAAGCTAGAGCCTGACCCCATTTATCAAACCACTTTCCGGCTGATGGGCAACACAGCCGCACTTGCAAGTCTTACTCTTCCGTCTACAGCAGGGCTACCCCCGCTCGAAAAAGGTCGAGATTATTTATGGAAGGTGACGCTTATTTGCTCTCAAAAAGGCCCCGATGACGAGACAGCAAGCGGTTCGCAGCGCAGTGTGCAGGGTTGGATTACCCGCGTTGCCCCTACAGCCGGACTAAACGCGAAGCTAGCTAAAACCCCACGCCGCTACGAAGTGTATGCAGAGGAAGGTCTATGGTATGACGCAATTAAAGATCTTGCGGTGCAGCGGCAGCCTCAGCCTCAGCAACCCCGCCTTGCGGCAGACTGGCACGACCTTTTGAAAGAGACTGCTCTGGGTTTGGGTAAAGCTGCGGCTATGCAGCCTTAACTCAGCACAAATGAGGAGAACATCGCTATTTCACAAAGCATCCAGACGGCTCGGTTTTTGATCTAAGCGGGTGGCCTGGGCGATCGCCGTTCTCTCTTTTGCCCGTTGAGCATAGGGCTGAAGATGGATCAAGTCTAGACCCGTCAAAATACTCAAGTTCTCTAAATTAATGCCCCGCAACAGCATATCAATACACCACGTTTGCTGAGCCTGCTGAATTTGAGGAGGGTGCCCTGTGGGGGTTAAATGTCCCTCAGTCCAAGCCTGCCAACGCTCCTGAAGATCGGTTACATCTAGGGGCTGACCTTCTGTGTTTACAAATAGGGCGGTCTGCCGATCTTTGCGGCTCTTCAGCCAGCGCGTAAGGGGGTTAGCGGTGTATGACCCATAGCGTTTCCCTAAAATCCACTGATTGACGGGCACCTGCCGCATCCCAACCTGCAAAACATGCTGATGAACATCGCTGATGACGTGTGTTTTTTCTAGACAGGCAATATCTGCCGCCGTTAGCCCTGCGCCAAATAAGACATAGGCTAACGCATAGTCCTGGTGTCCCGCTTTTTTGGCCTGCTGAAGAATGTCATGAACCAAATTTGCAGGCAGATCTGCAATGTCCAGCGCCACCGCTGCCTGAGCGTTTGAAGCGATTGGCTCTGCGACGGCAGAAACTGCCCCACCCCCAAAAAGCTGTACCAGCGTCTCTAAAAAATCAGTTCGGCTTTTCCAAATTTCATGGAATTCACTGGTTAGCTCAATGACGGCATAGCCCAAAATCATGCTGTTGAGCACACTTGCAAGCTGCTCCGGCGGCAGCGACGTGGTGAGCTGCCCCTGCGCCATCACCGCAGCAAGATACTCTGCCACATAGCGATTAGCTGCCGTTAAGCCCTGCCCTAGCGCACGTCGATTTTCTACCGGAAATTGATTCGATTCTCCCACCACTGAGCGAACCAAGTCGGGCACCCGTTCTAAGGCCGTAAGGCAGTCGCTGGCGTAAGTCCGCAGCGCTTGGCTCATGCTGTCAGTATGACTTGCATGGCTGAGCAGAGACTCTCCTAAGTTACGGAAGGCTGAAGAATCTTCGAGTACTGCCAAGAGCAGCCCATGTTTATTGCCGAAATGCCGAAACAGCGTCACCTCGTTAACCTCCGCACGTTCGGCAATGCTGCGCGTGGTTGTGTTGCCGACGCCTTGAGCTGTAAAGAGCGCTAGAGCAGACTGAATCAGGCGATCGCGGGTTGAGTTCATAGGATGCAGAACTAATTTGTAAGTGACACTTGCAGTTTTTGAAACGAGTGTTAAGATAAACCCATGCAAGCAACACTTGCTTTCTCCACTGTAACGGTCTAGCTGATCAAAAATCAAACATTGTCCGTTCAGTAAAAGCGTCCATTGGCTTTAGTGATTTAAGGTGCAGCCTACTGCCGCCGCCGTTACTCCGCCTACCCAAAGGATTTTTATGACTGCAAATGCAAATACTATGCCAACTGCCCCAACGGGCGGTCACTCGTCTGCGCTGAATTGGACAAATGTAGGATTTTTTGGGATATTTCACCTCGTGGCGCTGCTGGTTGCGCCCTGGTTTTTCTCATGGTCAGCCATTGGGGTTGCGCTGTTGCTGCACTGGCTCTTTGGCGGCATCGGCATCTGTCTCGGCTATCACCGAATGCTGAGCCACCGCAGCTTTCGGGTACCGCAGTGGTTGGAGTATGTTATTGTCACCCTTGGCGCACTCGCCATTCAAGGGGGGCCAACCTTCTGGGTGAGTGGGCACCGTCAGCACCACGCCCACACCGAACATCTTGATAAAGACCCCTACTCAGCACAGCGCGGGTTTTGGTGGAGCCACATGCAGTGGATTCTTTGCCCTCAGCAGGAGTTTTTTGATGCTAACCTCTACCAAAAGTTTGCCCCAGATTTAATGCGTCAGCCGTACTATCGCTGGCTAGATCGCAACTTTTTGCTGCTGCAAGTGCCGCTGGCGCTGTTGCTGTACGCTTTGGGTGGGTGGTCGTTTGTGGTTTATGGAATATTTTTGCGCTCAGTTTTGCTTTGGCAATCAACGTGGCTGGTTAACTCTGCAACGCATTTAGTGGGCTACCGCACCTTTGAATCGAATGATGGTGCCCGTAATCTCTGGTGGGTTTCGGTTTTAACCTACGGCGAAGGTTGGCACAATAATCACCATGCCTTTCCCCATGTTGCAAAATCTGGCTTTCGCTGGTGGGAGGTGGATGTGACCTGGTGGGCGATCGCAGCGCTTCAAAAGCTAGGTTTAGCGAAAAAGGTTGTGATGTATCCCAAAAACCTACAGCCTTAAGACTCCGTCGGTAGGCAATGCTATTGCTCAAGCGGGTTTCGACTTCGCTCAACCCTCAAACCTCGTATTGGTGTGGGTTGGGCGGATTTTCTGTCTGCAAGTTTGGGCAAATGGTTTCAGTTTTATACTCTGCTGCGACAGGTTCCTGCCATCCTGACAGCACGCCTTTGATCTCACAGCGCAGCAGATCTAGGTGACGGATCTGTTTCTCAATTTCGTCTAGCTTGCTTTCTAAATACTGCTTTGCTTGACCACAGGGCAAGGCACCGTGGTCATGAATCTCCAAAATATTCTTAATTTCAGTGAGGCTTAGCCCCAACGTTTGAGAACGGCGGATAAAGGCAAGGCGGTTTAGCACCTCTGAGGCATAGAGCCGATAGCGGGTGGGTGATCGCCCCACATGCGGCTCTAGCAGACCAATATCGGTATAGTAGCGAATGGTCTTAACGGGTAGGGCGCTGAGCTTGGCAACCTCACCAATCTGAAGCGAATTTGATGGAAATGCTTTGGAAACAGGATCAGAAACGGTGGCTATGGTCACAGGCACCCCCTCTTACAAATTGGGCGGTCTTTTTTTTGTGATAGACAGCATGGGCAGTTCTGCCTGAGAAGACTGAGATGGTAGGTAGTGCTGCGCTGTCAGTGGCTCATCCATCATAATGTCTGGGCGGCGCAGGCTCTGGAGCCACTTGAGACTCAACGCACCGCCAAACATAAACACGCCTAAAACCAGCAGTCCACCATGACTAGTTGCCCCACCGAGGGCAGCCTCCGCTGCCCCCATCGTCATTAAAAAGCTAGGAATGGGATCTCTGCGATAAGTTGATCGAAGAAAGCGGGGCAGGAGCATAGTAGTTCTGGCGTTGATGGGTACGGTCAAATGGCTCAATATTGATGCAATC
>JBGSVR010000532.1:0-3709 GCA_041752855.1 Thermosynechococcaceae cyanobacterium | reverse complement strand
ATTGCATTAGACACCGAGTACAGCTTGCCCCCTGCGTAGACCCCTGTTTTGGTTTCAACCCACTCCATATCCTGCTCTAGGTTCAGCTCACAGAGAAGCGATCGCAACGTCAGATCTGAGAGCAGCGTGACGTGATAGTGTCGATCCCAGATCACATCGTCGAGCTGCCAAGCGCTGGCAAGACCACCCAGTTCTGCTGCACCTTCAAATAGAGTCACCTGCTGCCCCTGCTGAGCCAGTCGATAGGCTAAGGTCATCCCCAGCATTCCACCGCCAACAATGGCCCAATTTTGCTGAGTAGCATTCATGGGGGCGTAAGTTCCGTGACGACCTGATCTTTGACGTGGTACTGCAATCCACAGGTCGAACAGGTGAGATCTGTTTCAATTAAATCCGTTTCAGACATAGACACTTCAGGAAACCGCATTAAAAGCTGACCACAGCGACAGACACACCCCACAGAATGTGCCGGATGCCCAATTGCAAGATGAAAATCTGGCACTGACTTTGTAATAAGGGTACCCATTCCCACCATGGCAAAGCGACCAATGCTCAGATCATTGCCAATGGTGCAGCCTGCACCAATGGTGGCACCTTCGCGCACTAAGGTTGGCAGCGTATGTTCATCGGGTTCTGACGGGCGCAGTTGCGTAAGGTCTGAGGTAGTGGCACGGGGGAAGCGATCATTGGTAAAAATGGTTCCGGCGCTGATCATCACGCCATCTTCGAGGGTGACGGCGTTGCAAATATAGACAAATGCATTGATTTTGCAGCGGTCTCCAATTTTAACGCCATAGGCTATGTAAGTTTTTTCGCCAATAATGCATTCTTCGCCAATACGAGTGGAGTGACGAATATGTACGTTGTCCCAAACCGATGTGCCTAAACCAATTGCAACATCTGACTCAATTAAAGCTGTAGCGTGGATATAAACGTTCATGAAATATTATTTTTTAGAATCCAAAGTTTTTATGCTTCAGTTTCCTGAGTATTAAGCTTAAAGCGGGACACTTTTTGCTATGGATTTTCTTACTAAATTGGCTGTGGCATCGGCTTTGTGAACTGAAATCCCAAATCCTTGCTGGACAAACTGTCCCGCCTTAAGTTGATTCATTTTTTGATGCAATGACATCTGACAAAACTACAGTGTGCAAGTCAGTCAGGCTCTTAAAAGCTCCGTCATTGGTCAAAAATGAATTGCAACCAGCTCTAAGTGCGGTAGCACCATGAATTGCGTCGGGCAGCTTTAACTTACTTTTTGACCGTAAATGAGCCGCCCCAATCAAGATCTCGCGCTCCACCGGAATGACTGCAACATTTTGACGATTGGATATCGCCATGCGGTAAACCTCTTGAAGCAACTCGTTTTGAAGCTGCATGGGCTTAACTAAAGCCTCTGCCAAAGATAATTCGCTCGTAACTGCTTTCAACATACCTTGATCAATCGCTTGAAATAACAGCGTGATCTCCTCCCGAAAATCAGGATAGCCTTCTAGGGCATAGATCCAGATATTGACATCCAGATAGACTAAATCGCCCTTAATGGCCTCTAAGATTCCCACGAATCTCGCTCTCGCCGAATAAACCGATCCGCCTCTTCATGAGTTGCAAAACTGCCTTGACCCGTCCCGATTAAACTTTTAAGCGACCTTTCCAATGGTTCCGACGGCTGCGTTTCAACAAGGACAATCACTTCTACCGTTGCCCCTAGCGGTAGCTCTGAAGATTGAACCATCACCGTACCATTGGGCTGAACGATCGCCTTTTGTCTAAGTCCATTTAGCACGGCTTCTTCCTTTTTTGCTTACTGTGCAACCAGCTACGCATACTATTCCTAGCAACCCTTCGGTCACGGTTACTAATTATGACTTATG
This sequence comes from Thermosynechococcaceae cyanobacterium, assembly GCA_041752855.1. Lineage (GTDB taxonomy): Bacteria > Cyanobacteriota > Cyanobacteriia > Thermosynechococcales > Thermosynechococcaceae > JAAURS01. The sequence continues at coordinate 1,835 of JBGSVR010000532.1, read as the reverse complement.
GCCATGGATAAATCGCGATGCTCCTTTACAAAGGCAAGAGGAATTAACGCTACCACTCGGCAAATGCTAGACAAAATGAAAACGCCTAGTAACCCACCTTGCGTCCAGTGTTCGGCGCAGTAGCCGCCGAGGGTAGTGCCTAATGCGCCGCTGATGCCTGCTGCTGCTGCCATCCAGCCAAAATAGGTGGACTGCTTGCGTAAAGGCGCAACGCCAATCTGAAGGTTGTTATTACACAAATCAATCGCGGCACCCGTCCCCCCCATGACCACATGCAGCAGCGGTAGCCATAGCCAAAGAGAACGAGACCCTGCCCCCACAAAGAGCCAGAGGACTGGCGTAAGAGCGAGGATTATCCCTGCGATCGCCAACACCACTCGATTCCCCATCCGGTCTGCCAAACGCCCCCAGATCATGAGCATGAGCAAATTAGCCCCCGCCATCAGGCTGTTGTACAGCGTGACCTGACTAATGGGCAGGTTAAGGTTGTCTAACATATACAGATTAAAGAACGGCGCACTGAGGCTAAAGGCAAACATCCAGCCGCTGAAGTAGAGCAAAAATATCCAGAAGTTAGATTGCTGAGCCTGGATGGGTTCCTCAACCTTGAGCGCCAAGTCTGTTGGAGCATTGTTTAAAGGCAACGTTTCCTGCGGCTTGCTCAGTAATTGCTGAGATTTAGGATTAATGTCTGCCATCGAGTTTTGAAAGGCCAAACTGATGAGGCCAAAGGCGATCGCCACGCCCAGCAATATGCCAAAGCCATCCACCGCACCACTAGGCCATCGGGTGATCGCCAGTCCCATCAGCGGCACCGTAATCAGCGTGGTCAAGTTCGCTGCGCTATTGCGTAGCCCAAAGTAGCGTCCGCGCAGTCGTTTGGGCACCAGAACCGCCATCCAGCTCAGCCACGCGGCACTGCCTAAGGCACCCACGCCATAGCTCAGAAAGGCGATCGCCAATGTCCCCACAATTAGCATCTGGGGTTCGATGTAGTCCCAGTGCAGTAGCCCCAAGCCCAAAAGTAGCAACAGCCACAGCAAGCGAGACGGGATGTATACACCCAAGCAATACCAATGGCGACTGGTCAATTGTTCTGACCAATAGGCTCCCAACGGCTGTAAAAGATTGGCGATGAGGGGAATTGAGGCCAACAGTCCAATTTGGGTGGGGCTTGCCCCTAAATCCATCACAAAATTAGTCAGCAGTACTCCCCCTGTGACGTTGGAGTAAACTGCCGCAAAGATGCCATCTGCGGTTGAAGCTTCAAGACTGCTGCGGATTAGACCTTTTGCCAGTTTTGCCAATGGAATGGGTTGTGGGGCGAGAGAAGTCTGTAGCAAGGTTTTGTCTGGGATTTCAGCCGAATGGATGCCCACGCATAACCTCTTAAGAACGTCCCCACTCAATTGTCTCAAGATCTAGGCAAAGCGTTGATCTCTGCTGACACCCACATCCCTGCACTTTCACTTTATGTAGACCCAGGGTTAAGGGCATACTTAAAACAACAGCCGTAAATGGCAACCACCCATTGCACTAAACTGGAGTGCCATGACAAACGCCTTAAAATTGCCTCTGCCAGCCTCAAGTCTGACTCGGTGGTCTCAGCTTTTTCTGTCGGCGATGATCATCCTGCTAAGCTATGGCACCATATTTCATCTTCAGTCTAGCCGTCTCTCTCAACTTGATCGAAAGGCCAACCAGCCCCTGACTAAAGTTGAATATTTACGCGAAGAACAGCAAATTAAAGCGAGTCTTCAGCTTTTAGCCAAAATGCCAGCCGTTGGGTTTGATAACCTTGTGGCAAATTGGTCATTTCTCAGCTTTCTTCAATA
>JBGSVR010000531.1:0-2448 GCA_041752855.1 Thermosynechococcaceae cyanobacterium | reverse complement strand
GGTTGGTAAAAAGCCTTCTGCTTCGCCACCAATTTCAATTCCGGTTTTTTGTCCTAACCCGAAGCGCTGAGACCAGTCCAGCAGCGTTTTAGAGCCAACGCCAACGCCCACCTGTCCAAAAAAGGTGTTGCTACTCCACTGAAGCGCTGTCACAAATCCAATGGCTCCAAATCCAGCGCCGTTCCAGTCACCAACCCCATGAATGGAGGGATAGGTCATGAGTACAGTATCGGGAGGAAATTTTCCAGACTCCATGCCTGCTGTTGCCGTAATAATCTTAAAGGTGCTGGCGGGGGGAAACCCCTGAATAGCACGGTCTACAAACGGAAACGAGCGCTTTTGTAGATCTTGCCACTGGGCTTCGGTCATATTTTTAGAAAACCAGTTGGGGTCAAAGGCCGGATGGCTCACCATTGCCAGCACCGACCCATCTCTAGGATCCATTGCCACAATCGAGCCAGAGCGATCGCCCAATGCCGCTTCCGCTGCTTTTTGCACGTCTAAATCAATGGTCAGGGTAATATCTTTGCCAGGGAGGGTTGGCTTTTGACCCAGAATGCGAACAATCTGTCCTGCCCCATCGACCTCAACCTGCTGACCGCCCCAGGTGCCCCGTAGCTCTTCTTCGTAGGCTGCTTCAATGCCCATCTTGCCAATCACATCGCCCAGGCGGTAGCCGCGATGCTTTTGTTTTTCGAGTTCTTCTCCGGTAATTTCGCCAATGTAGCCCAACGCCTGAGCCGCTAATTCTCCCTCAGGATAAAACCGCGTTGCTTCGTTGTCTACCTCAACCCCAAACAGTTCACTGCGATGCTCTTGGATTGCCACAATTTGAGCATAGGAAATGCCCCGCGCCACCCGCACTAAAGAGGGAGAATTGACCCCAGCTTTTTCAACCTTTTCTTTAATTTGCGAAGCCGGAATCTCTAAAAGTCTAGACAGCGTTTCTAGAATTTGCGGCCACTGCTCTTTTTTTTGAACCAGAGGCCACACAAATACAGAGTAGGAAAGCTGACTACTGGCCAAAATCCGACCCTTGCGATCAAAGATTTTGCCCCGCTCCGGTCGTTTTGGAATGAGCTGAATGCGGTTTTCGTCTGCCAGCTCTCGATTGTATTGCCCCTGGACAATCTGCAAGAAAGCAAGTCGTGCAGGAATGAGTCCAAACAGCAGCAGGCTCACGAGGCCAATTAAGACGATGTTTCGGGGGCTTTGCCCGATGGCTTGGGGAGAAGATCGATTTGGCGATCGCGGTGGGATGCGTCGAGACTGAAGCAACGTCATTGAGGCCAAATAGGAAAATACGCTATACCCAACACTCTAATCTGCCCATTAGCCTATCGCCAAGTTTAAGCGCGGATCTCTATTTTTGCCCCAAAAATTTTACAACGTGTAGTGTGCGCTGGTTTTACGGCGAGATGATAAGCTAGCGGCATTGTTAGCCCATAGCCCATATCGTTTTGTGTGGAGTGAACCCATCGCGTCATGGTAATGTCTTCAGAATCTTTGCCTTCTCAACTGTCAACGCGATCGCCCTTGCAGAATAGCAATCGCATCTGTGCTGTCTCCAAGTCAAATCGCCTGTTTGGGACAGACGGCATTCGCGGTAAAGCAGGCCAACTGCTCACCCCCGCCCTTGCCATGCAGGTCGGCTTTTGGGCTGGAACGGTCTTGAAGCAGGAAGCAGGACAGACTGGCACGTTGATGATGGGTCAAGATTCTCGTTGCTCTAGCGACATGCTGGCAATGTCGCTCACCTCAGGCTTAACCGCCGCTGGCCTAGACGTTTGGAATATGGGGCTGTGCCCTACTCCTGCGGTAGCCTACCTCACCCACCACACCGAGGCATTGGGGGGCGTCATGATCTCCGCGAGCCATAACCCCCCAGAAGATAACGGCATTAAGTTTTTTGGGGCAGATGGGTCAAAACTTTCGCTGAAAATTCAGCAGATGATTGAAGATCATCTGCATTTTAGCGATACCCAGAGCAGCATCAGCAGCGGCTCAGTGTGGGGGCACCACCATGCAAGACCCGACCTAACTCAGGTGTATCTAGAATCGCTTCAGGAGCCTTTTAACGCCAAGCTGAATCTCCAGGGGATGAAGATTGTTTTGGATTTAGCCTGGGGAGCCGCAACGCAGCTTGCGCCTAAATTATTTCAGCGTATGGGGGCAGACGTTATTTGTCTCCATGAGAAACCCGATGGCACCCGCATTAATGTGAACTGTGGTTCTACCCACCTAGACTCTCTCAAGACAGCCGTTGCACTCCATGAAGCCGATGTAGGCTTTGCCTTTGACGGGGATGCGGATCGCGTTTTAGCAATTGATAATACTGGTCGTACCGTGGATGGTGACTATATCCTGTACCTCTGGGGTCAGCATCTTAAGCAGGCAGATCAATTGCCTGATAGCAAAATTGTGGCGACCGTCATGTCAAATCTTGGC
>JBGSVR010000530.1:0-9649 GCA_041752855.1 Thermosynechococcaceae cyanobacterium | reverse complement strand
GCTGGACAGTTTTTGGCTGCGGGATACGGTCGCCGTGCGCCAGGACCTTTTTGGAAAGCAGGGTCAAATAAACCTAAAAACGTTGCCAATACTTCGGTGCTGGCTTTAGAGAATCGTCTACTGGCTCTATGGGAGGGCGGTCATCCCCATGCGCTGGACGGGCAGACTTTGGAAACCATCGGGCCAGATGACCTAGGTAGTCTCGATCCAGGGGATACTTTTTCGGCGCATCCCAAGGTCGATCCGCACACGGGCGACATTTATAACTTTGGCATTACGTTTGGCAAGCAGACGTATCTGCATCTTTACCGCTACGGTCGCAATGGCAAAATGCTGCGCCGGAGTAAAGTGCCGCTCAAAACCATGCCGCTGATTCATGATTTTGTCATGGCGGGTTCTTATCTCATTTTTTGTATTGCTCCTGTTTCGATTAGCCTGCTGCCCTTGCTGATGCACTGGAATTCTTTCAGCGAAGCGATGCGCTGGAGTCCAAAGCAGGGGACTCAAATTTTAGTGATTGATCGCAATACCCTTGAACTCGTGAGTCAATCTGAGGCGGATCCGTGGTTTCAGTGGCATTTTGGGAATGGGTTTGTAGATTGTGACGGGCAGGTTGTGATTGATGTAGCGCGCTATGCCGATTTCAAAACCAATCAGTTTTTGCGAGAGGTGCCCTCTGGTAATCCTCAGACAGAGGCCCCTAGCCAACTGTGGCGGCTGCGCATCAACCCCAAAACGGCTCAGGTTTCAAGCGCAGTATGCCTGAGCGATCGCACCTGTGAGTTCCCCACTGTTGCGCCTGCACTCGTAGGTCAGCCCTCTCGCTATACCTACCTCAACACGCGATCTGATCGGGGCAAAGGGACGGATTTGTTTGATGCGATCGCCGTCTTTGACCATGAGCGCGGTGAAATGACCGTTGCAGATGTCGGAGAACATTGCTACGCCAGTGAGCCAATTTTTGCGCCTAATCCTGAGAACCCAGAGCAGGGATGGATTTTGAGCGTAGTGTATGACGGCGATCGCCACGCCAGCGAAGTCTGGATTTTTGACAGTCATGCCTTAGATGACGGTCCGATTTGTCGTCTTGCCTTGCCCCAGCCCGTCGCTTTTAGCTTTCATGGAACGTGGAAAGCAGCCGAATCATAAGGCAATAGAAAATTCCCATTTCTTAAATTCTGCTGATGATGCACTTATAAATTCAATCAGCAGGATTTTTTTGTACAATCAAAACCTTTGAAATTTGTCTAATAGATGCCTAAACAGTAGCGCAAATCCAGCGTATGCTAAGAATTAATCCGCCCAGAATAGCCTCACCATTAGGTCTATGGCATGGTAGATCTGCAATATTCGATCCATCAACCAAACGCTTTCATTAACCACCATCGGGACGATCTTTTACCTGACTGGAATGTTTCTGTACAGTCCGTCATGGTGATTTTGCAGCCTTGTTCAGTCGCGCTCAACGACATTACGCCCGTCACCGAACAGCAAAAACAGCAGCTCCGCCGCCGCTTTTTATACTGGGCTAAAAAGCTCATTGCCGAACTAAAAAAAGAAGGCTACGCTGCGGATGGCTTTGACCCGCGTACAGGGCATCCCCACTATTCTCGTTCAGGGGCACTCACGCTGGATGATGTTGCTGTAGTGCAGTCTGTCTTAGGCTATCCGCTCGTGCCCAGTGGCGAATGCCGTCTGGTTGAGCATCCAATCTGGGGCTGTGGCGTGTTTCCCTCCGTGGTGGTGTCCTCTGCGCCGCCTTCCGTTTTGGCAAACATTGCCCATCGGCTTTGGCATTCTGTCCCACGTCCTGGCAGGCTTAAACCGCCTGTCCTAGCATTTGCAGACGGTAGAGGTTCGCGTATACCCCATTAAGCTCCATCAATGCCTCATGAGAGCCAGACTCTACCAGTTCGCCGTGGCGCAGTACCAAGACCCGATCTACGTTGCGGATGGTGGAGAGACGGTGAGCGATAATAATGGCGGTACGGTTGACTAGCAGACGCTCTAAAGCCTCTTGGATTAACACTTCTGTCCCGACATCTAGGTTAGCCGTGGCTTCATCCAGCACCAAAATACGGGGGTTGCGAACCGCAGCGCGGGCAAAGGCCAGAAGCTGCTTTTGACCTGCGGAGAGGTTGGTGCCTCGCTCTCGCAGCAGGGTGTCGTAGCCATCGGGGAGTTCTTCGATAAAGTCAGCCACGTTCATTTGGGCGGCAGCGGTTTTAATTTGCGCAAGCGAGTAGGTTTCGCCAAGGGCAATATTGCTTTTGACATCCCCTGCAAACAAAAAGCCATCTTGCAAAATAACGCCTACATAGCGACGCAGCTCATTTTGGGCAATGTCTTTGACATCCACGCCATCGACGGTAATGCTGCCCTGATTGGTTTCGTAAAGACGACACAACAGGCGAATGATAGAGCTTTTGCCTGCGCCCGTTGGCCCTACGATCGCCACTTTTTCGCCTGGCTTAATCGTAAAATTTAGGTTCTTGAGAACATAATCATCGTCTTTATAGGCCAGCGAAACATTCTTAAACGCGACTTCCCCTAGGGCACGGGCATCGTCTGCTTGAGGGAGCGATCGCGGCGTAACGGCATCGCGGATATCTATGGGCTGGCTAAGCAAATCGTTAATGCGCTCTACGGCGGTAAAGCCAGACTGAATAGAGGTGAATTTTTCAGCCAACTGTTGAAGCGGGTTAAAAAGGCGCTGGGCAAACAGGATAAAGGTCGAAAGGGTACCAAAGGTAAGGGTTTCGCTAAGGATGCGCGTACCGCCTAGCCACAGAACTCCGGCGATCGCAATTAATCCAATCCACTCTAGGGTGGCAGAGACGGCGGAATCAAAAAAGATGGTGCGGTCTACCTGTTTGACGTAGCGCTCATTGTTGTCTCGAAAGAGCTGACTATTAAACTGCTCCCGCCGAAAAAGCTGCACCACGCTAATGCCCGACAGGTTTTCTTGCAGCATGGAGTTGAGTCCAGACAGCTCATCGCGGGCTTTGTAGTTGGCCTTGCGGTACTCAAACTGGAAGTACCAAATCAAAACGCTTACGGGCACCAGCAGCAGCACTAGCAATAGCGCTAGATCTGGCTGAATGGTGAACATGGTGACGACAATCGCCAAAATTGAGAACAGATCGCTAATAATGCCGATCGCTCCTGTGGCAAATACATCGCCCAATGCCTCTACGTCACTGGTCAGTCGGGTGATAAGGCGACCGACGGGCGTGCGGTCAAAGAACTGCGCTGCCAAAGAAAGGACGTGGCGAAACAGGTCATTGCGGATATCGGTAGTGATTTGCTGCCCTACTTTGGTAACAAGAAACCCCTGCCACGACTGAAGCCCAAACCGAAACACCACCGTCACCAGCAGCAGCCCACTCAGCATGGCTAACCCTGTGGGCAGGTCAACGGTTTTCAAAAAGCCGAAGGTTGATGGCTCGTTTTTAAGCAGCGAGATGGTTTGCCCAATTAGGATCGGCTGGACGGCGCTAGAGATGGACAGCGGGACTAGTAAGATTGCCGAAATCAGCAGAGTAGGCGTGTAAGGCTTGGCATAGGGCACAATGCGCAGAAACAGTCGCCAATCGCTAAGACGGGGCGATCGCCGCCGTTGGGGGGCATCAGGGGGGAAGGTTGCATCAGTCATGGTGTGATCGTAGCCGATGATCTGGTGACAGAGATAGGCTATACCTGTTTAACTGCCGTAAATTTCTGTTTTTATGCCTCGCCGTCGTTCTAAGCTTCGCTTCTATCAAAAAATTGTTCTAGCACTCAGCCTGCTGCTGCTGGCGTTCTACTATGTATATGATTTGGAGCCAAACTGGATTGAGGTAAAAACCGTCTCTTTATCGCTGCCCCATCTAGCACCTGAGTTTTCGGGCTACCGCATTGTGCAACTCTCCGATATCCACGCAGATCGACGCATGACGGCTCAGCGCATTCAAAAAATTGTGGGTCGAGTGAACGAGATGCACCCTGATTTAGTGGTGTTGACAGGCGATTTTGTGACGCGCAATCCTGAAAGATTTGCACCCAGTCTTGCAGTTTTAAACGAATTGCATCCGGTCGATAAAGTGCTGGCGGTGCTAGGTAATCACGATGCTTGGACGAATCCAGACCTGATTCAACATACTTTAGAGACGGCTGGCGTACAGGTATTGAATAACCGCTCTGTCACTCTTGAGCGCACCTCAGCACAGCTCCATATTGCAGGGGTTGATGATATTTGGGCAGGACGCGATCGCCTCAACGAAGTCCTTACTTCACTCCCCACCACAGGCGCTGCAATCCTCTTAGCCCACGAACCCGATTTTGCCGATACCAGCTCAGCGACGGGACGGTTTGATCTCCAGCTATCGGGACATTCCCACGGCGGACAGGTCTATCTACCTTTTATGAAGCGTGTGCTGCCGCCATTGGCCTATAAGTATCCGCTCGGTCAATATCAGGTGGGTTCGATGATTCAGTACACAAATCGCGGGTTGGGCAGTTCTGGTATTCCGATTCGGTTTAATTGTCGCCCTGAAATTACAATTTTTACGCTCAAGAGTCGACCTCTTGCTTAAATACCCCAGATGATAGGGCATGGGTTTCGTTCCTCAATCTAGCCTACCTAACCAATTGACTTAGGATTGCTATATTGACTTTAAATACGCAACAAAATTTAGATTTCATGAGATTTAAAAGCTGCATCTTTATTTTATTATTCTTTCTTTCTCTACTCTGTAATATCTATATGTTGGTCATTCTTGCAAATATGCCGAGCTATAAAATTGGAGTTTTACTGCGGGATGTAAATGTAACCGACTTTTCTAATGGGAATAAGGTTTTCAAGCTTCCAAAGGGAATAAATGTCAGGGACGATTCTCCAAGAGGAATAGCTTCAGCTGGACTATTTGGAAGAAATCGCTTTACGTTTTCAATTATTGAATCCGGCCATGATTTTATTGATTACTCATCTAATATATCTGATTCATCTGAGAAAGCATTGTATTATGGAAATGCTTCTAACTGACCTTAGTTTTAAGCAATTTTCTTAATTTTATAGGTTGCAATTAACGCGAAAAAATCAAAGTAATTATAGAATGGGTTGATGTCAGGAAACCCATTGCTAGACTAATTTGCTAAGACAAGCCATTTTATCTTGGCAATCATTCGCTCAGTTATTGTGGGGCATAGGTTTCGTTCCTCAGCCCAGCTTACCTTGCACTGTTTTTAGAGTCGTCGTAGTAATCGTAGGATGGGTTGACATTAGGAAACCCATTGCCAGGCCAATGTATCAAAACAAACCACTTTACCCTTGCAATCATTCGCTCAGGCTTGAGCCTTCCATTCGTTGGTGCGATCTCATTTTGTTTTGATACGAGTGTAATTTGCCAAAGAAAATCCTAGTGTGAACGCAACCAAGCACTTAAATCCTCAACGCTCGTAAAATCTAACAGTGCTTCTCCCAAAGACTCAAGTTGAACGAGGGATAAAGCTTGAACCTGCGATCGCATTGCTGAAGACACCTGACCGATGCGGCGTGTCAGTTGGCGGAGAATGAGCGATCGCGCTTCTTCGGTTCTGCCACGCTGTTCGCCGATCTGTTCACCCTCTTGAAGAAATTCCTCTTTCCACTCCTGGAAAATCACAGATTGCTGCATGATTTCTCTCCTAAGAACCTGGTTGATGAATCCCTTCTCTAATAATAACCCCGCTAGAATCCCAGCAGAAGCCGCAACGTTACTTTGGATGCGTACTTCTGGGATGGCGTCGACCTTCGCTGCTACTTGACGAAGGGTTTGGGCTTTGTCTGGTGTTTGCGTTAACACCGCCAAAGGCAACAACCCTCTTAACTCTAGAAAAGGCGGGGTGGGTTGCTCCCAAAGGCGGATGACTTCAAATTCAGCACGAAGCCCTGGAATTTCAAAAACAGTCTGATACACGAGTTCAGAACCCGTGGGTTTTAGATAGATGACGATCTGCCTGATTTCTTTATGCGGAAAACGGCGATGGATTCTTAATCGGTAATCTGCCATTCGAAACCCCATCGTCGGATCTGGCTCAGTCTGGAACTCGATCTGTAAAACCACACGATCTGAACCCAGTAAAATCAACGAATCTGCCCGAATCGGTTCTAGCGACAGTTCAGTGGGACTGAGTTTGGTAAGGGTAATGGGTTCACCGAGTAACCAAGTGGCGAAATCGGCTGGAAAGCTTTCTGCTAGAAATTTACAGGTCGGGTCAAACATGAGAGGACTTTAGCAGATGAACCTAATCTCAAGACTGATAAGCCCTTAAAAACAATACCTCACCCTAGAAATTAAGGTGAGGTATTGTTTCGCCAAAATTCGCGAATCTATTTGTTCGGCTGAGGCGTCATCCGCAAATAGGGCTTCACTTCAGTAATGCCTTTAGGGAACTTCTGACGTGCTTCCTCGGTGGGGATAGAAGGCACCACCACGCAGTCGCCGCCGTCTGTCCAGTTGCCAGGAGTTGCCACACTGTAGTGGTCTGTCAACTGGAGTGAATCAATCACCCGCAGCAGCTCGTCAAAGTTACGACCCGTGCTAGCAGGGTAGGTCAGGGTAAGGCGAAGCTTTTTGCTAGGGTCAATAATAAAGACCGAACGCACCGTTAACGTATTACCCGTGCTGGAATTCGGGTGAATCATGCCGTACAGCTCAGACACTTTCTTATCGGCATCCGCCAAGATGGGATAGTTAACTGCGGAGCCTTGGGTTTCGTTGATATCGCCAATCCAACCCTTGTGGGATTCTGCACTGTCTACGCTTAGCGCAATTGGCTTTACATTGCGCTTGTCAAACTCGGGTTTCAGCTTTGCGACTAGACCCAGTTCGGTGGTGCAGACAGGGGTGTAGTCAGCGGGGTGAGAAAACAAAATGACCCAGCTATCGCCAGCCCACTCATGAAAATTGATGGTTCCTTCAGAGGAATCTTGGGTAAAATCGGGCGCGACGTCCCCTAGTCTCAGAGACATGGTTGAACTCCTGTGGTGTCAGAATAAAAACGGTCAAACTTAATCCGCTATCCGATCATGCCATAAAACCCCGATTCATCGGTCGGAATATAGATATTAATACTTTGCAGTGGGCACTGGGCAGTAAAACATGGGCAGAACAAATGATTATCTTGAGGCTTCTGCCGTTAGTGCAGGGATGTCAGAGATATTGAGGGATGGTGGAAATAAAACGTCCTCTAGCATTTTGACGGCAGTATCGAAATCATCGTTCATGATCTGTACGTCAAATTCATGGGCTGAGGCAATCTCAACCTGGGCGCGCTCTAGCCGACGGGCGATCGCCGCATCGCTATCTTGACCCCGCTTACGAATGCGCACCTCCAGTTCTTCAATAGAAGGTGGCGTAATAAAAATTTGGAGGGCATCGGGAGCTGTTTTGCGAACTTGACGGGCACCTTCTAGCTCAATTTCTAAAATCACCCGTTCGCCTTGGGCAATACGATCGAGTAAGGGTTGACGAGGGGTGCCGTAAAGATTACCCGCAAACTCAGCCCACTCCAAAAACTCACCCTGAGCCACCATCGTTTCAAACTGCGATCGCGTCAAAAAGTAATAATGCTTTTGGTCTACCTCGCCAGCACGGGGCGATCGCGTGGTGGCTGAAATTGAAAGGTGTAGCTCTGGGTGGCGGTTTAAGAGCGCTCTTAGGACAGTTCCTTTGCCCACGCCGCTCGGCCCTGTAAACACAATCAAATTTTGCGGCGGCGACTTTGGAGAGGGTTTAGACATGGGAAATAGATTTAATACGCTTAACCTCGTTATACCCCACTCCAACCCTCTCCCTGTGAATCACAGAAAACACGGTCTGCTAATAAAGGCGGCGATTAGTCACTGCTGTCACTCGATTCTTTGCTGACCATAAACCGATGGGCAACCGTCTCTGGCTGAATGGCAGATAAAATGACGTGACCGGAATCTGCCACAATGACCGCACGGGTGCGTCGTCCGTAGGTTGCGTCAATGAGCTGTCCCCGCTCCCTGGCATCGGTGATAATACGTTTAATGGGTGCTGACTCTGGACTGACGATCGCAATCACGCGGTTTGCAGAAACAATGTTGCCAAATCCAATATTGATGAGCTTAATATCCATGACCTCACTCCTAATACAAAAGTATGTAGTTACCCCCACAGGTCAGTCGTGATTTTACAGGTTTATGCTAGTGCAAGCGGCTGTTCTCTCACCCTGTGTCTCTGCGTCTATCGTATCGGCAAACCTCTAGCAGCCACAACTGTAAAATGGCATCATTTAGCGACTTTCAGAAGTTTTTTTCGCTAGGATGACGCTCAGGATGGCATTTGCTGAAAAGTATTGAAAAAGTCAGCTCATAAAACTTAACTGGGGCGTTTATCGTGCAGCAGGTTGATTTAACGACGTTAATCGCCCTTAAAGAGGAATTATGTGCGCAGTGGATCCCTGCACGGCTGGAGCAGGTGTATCAGTGCGATCGCTTTACGGTCAAGCTGGCATTAAGGACGCTTAAAAAGCGAGGCTGGCTTACCCTCAGTTGGCACCCTCAGGCGGCACGGATTGGCATAGGGGAGGCTCCGCCGCGAGTACCGGATACTTTCACCTTCAGCCAGCAGTTGGTGCATCAGCTCAGCGGGTTTGCCCTGGTTGCCGTTGAACAAATTGCCCCGTGGGAGCGGGTGATTGATCTACAGTTTGCCCAGCGCCCCCAAGAGCCACCCCAGTGGCATCTTTATGTCGAAATTATGGGCAAGTACAGCAACGTCATTTTGACCACGGCAGATCACCTGATTGTGACGGCAGCGCATCAAGTCAGCAATAACCAGTCACGGGTGCGCACCATCCAAACCGGAAGACCCTATGAGCTGCCGCCAGGACTGACGGGGCCAACGCCTGCTTTAGCAGAGACTCAGGAAAGTTGGTGTGATCGCCTCTCTCTCATCCCAGGGCCGCTCAAAAGCACCATTCTTAAGGTGTATCGCGGACTCAGTTCGGCGCTAGGGCTAGAAATACTAGAGCAAGCGCGGCTAGACCCCACGCAAACTACAGACACTTTAACTGAGTCTGAATGGGACACCTTATATCAAGTCTGGCAAAACTGGCTAACAATGCTAGACAGCCGCACGTTTCAACCAGGTTGGCGTACCAATGGTGGGTTTACGCTACTGGGCTGGGGGATGACGCAGCCTGTGGTATCGGTTCAGGCATTAGTAGACGAATACTACACGGCTCAGCTTAATCAGCAGACTTTTGGGCAGATGCGCCATCAGCTTTTGCAAAAGTTGGGCAATGTATTGGCAAAGCTGCAAACCAAGGCCGATGTATTTCTAAAGCAGATGGCAGATTCTGACCAGGCCGATCATCATCGTCAACAGGCAGACCTGCTGATGGCAAACCTCCATCACTGGCAACTTGGGATGTCTGACATTACGCTGCCTGATTTTGAAACCGAGCAGCCTGTGACCATTGCCCTGAACCCTGAGCGTAATGCAGTGCAGAATGCTCAGGCGCTGTATCGGCGGCACCAGAAATTAAGGCGATCGCGAGATCACGTTAAGCCCCTTTTAGAAGCGGTGCAGCAAGAAATTGATTACTTAGCACAGGTTGAAGCCACGGTTGAGGCATTAGCGCAGTTTGAGAGCGCAGA
>JBGSVR010000529.1:0-11377 GCA_041752855.1 Thermosynechococcaceae cyanobacterium | reverse complement strand
CATTGGGGGCGATGGCAGTATGGCAATTTTGCGCCAGCTCGCGCAGCAGGGCAACTGGAATCTTGTCGGCATCCCCAAGACCATTGACAACGATATCGGGGTAACGGAGCGCTCTATTGGCTTTGATACAGCCGTTAACATTGCCACTGAAGCCCTTGATCGGCTTCAGTTTACAGCCGCCAGCCACAGCCGCGTCATGATTTTAGAAGTCATGGGTCGAGATGCGGGTCACATTGCGATTAGTGCAGGCATTGCGGGCGGTGCAGACATTATTTTGATTCCAGAAATTCCGTTTTCTGTGGCGCACATTTGCAGCAAGCTGAAGGGTTGGCAGCGACGGGGCAAAAACTCTGCGCTGATTGTGATCGCAGAAGCTGCCCGTGCTGAAGAAGGTCCTACCATCATGCAAACCGATGCCGCAGGGCAAAGTCGCCTGGGCGGCATTGGAGAATTTTTGGCGAATCAAATCTGCGGCAACAACATTGCCGAAACGCGGGTGACGGTACTAGGTCATATCCAGCGAGGCGGCATTCCTTCGCCGCTCGATCGCCTAATTGCTTCAGCCTTTGGCGTGGCGGCGGTGGATCTGATTGCGGAGGGCAAGTACGACCAGATTGTGACCTGGCAAAAGCGGCAGGTGGTGAGTGTGCCCATTGCAGAGGCGATCGCCCATTATGACAAAGTAGATCTCCACGGTACGCTAGTCAAAACGGCACGGGGCCTCGGGATTTATTTGGGCAACTAAACCTAGGTGGGAATCAGTTCCCCTGGACGGAGCTTGGCCCATTTACCCATTTCAGACTGGAAGCTATCGCAGCCGACGACATCCCACTCAAGCTGAATGTCTGCCATACCATCCGTGCGGATGTTGACATTAATCGTAGGGTTTGCTGGCTCGAAGGTTGGGTTCTCGGTCAGGTGCGGCTGCTGATGCTGGCCTTCAACGGCGTGATAGGTTTGGCAATCATCGACGTAGTGACAGTTGATGCAAATACACATGGGTTGAATCCTTGTAGAGATGGAGTCAAGAGCCGTCGGTTGGGCGGACTGTGCTGCGTTGCGGTACTGTCACTCTAGCGCATCTTTTCAGAATGGTTGTGGGGCGATCGCAGCTCTAGCGATAGGCTGCAAAACGCTAGAACTGCCCATGCACATCTGTCTACCCCCGATGCCAGCGTGTGGTGCCATCTGGCTGGTCGATGAGGACAATGTTTTCGGCGTTGAGCAGATCTCGAAGGCGATCGCTCTCCTTAAAATCCTTTGCCTTTCGTGCCGCACACCGTGCCGCAATCATGGCTTCAATGGCGGCATCTGCGCTCTCATCAGCGGGGGCAACAGCATCTTGGCTAGAGGCAACTGCCTCTAATCCCAAAACCTGTGCTAACTCGACCAACGTATGCCAGTCCTGGTGCAAATCCTCAGCGGCACGATCCGCTTGGCCTTGATGAGTGATGAGGTTTCCGGCTCGGCGCAGCTCTTTTGCCAGCTCAAACAAGACCGCTAACCCTCCAGGAGAGTTAAAGTCGTCGTCCATTGCCCTTTGGAAGCGCTCGACTGCTTCAGCGTTGAGGGTAGGGGCATTTGCTTTATCCTTCCAGCCGAGCGCTTCACCATACTCAGCTGCAAACCGCAGTCCTTCCTTGAGGGTGTGCCAGCTATTTTGAGCAGCGGCGATCGCCTCTCCCGTAAAATCAATGGGCTTTCTGTACTGGGCTTGCAGCACAAACACCCGTAGCGCCATCGGGTCAAAGCGATCGCCCCCCAGCACTTCTAGCGGCTCATCCAAAAGCTGACGAATGGTGGTGAAGTTGCCCAAAGATTTAGACATCTTTTCGCCATCTACATTCACCATGCCGTTGTGGAGCCAGTAGCGCGACAGCGGCTGCCCCGTGACGGCCTCAGACTGGGCAATTTCATTCTCGTGGTGCGGAAACACAAGATCAGCCCCACCGACGTGAATGTCAATTTGGTCGCCGAAGCGATCGCGCACCATCGCAGAGCATTCAATATGCCACCCAGGGCGACCTGCACCCCACGGCGATTCCCACGATGGCTCATCGGGCTTTGCCGCTTTCCACAGGGCAAAATCAAAGGGGTCTCGCTTTTTAAGCGCATCAGGATTGGCCTCAGGATCTTCCATGCGACCGCTGGCTCCGGCCTGCATGTCGTCTAGCTTGCGGCCTGAGAGTTTGCCATAGCCTTCAAACTGACGCACCGCGTAATACACATCTCCCCCAGCGGCGTAGGCCATATCTCGCTGCTCTAGCTCATGAATCAGGCGCTTAATGCCGTCTAGGGTATGGGTTGCACGGGGGTACTCATCGGCTTCTAAAATATTGAGCCGCGCCATGTCTTCAAAGTAGGCTGCAATAAACTGTTCGCTCACCGCCTCCATCGTGGAGCCTTCAGTTCGTGCCCGATTCAAGATTTTGTCGTCAATATCGGTAAAGTTCTGCACATAGCGCACGTCATAGCCGCGCCATGCCATATAGCGCCGAATGATATCCCAAACGATGTAAGAGCGGGCGTGCCCCAAATGGCAGTAGTCGTAAACCGTGACGCCGCAGCAGTACATCCGCACCTTCCCAGGCTCAATGGGGTCAAAGGCTTCTTTGGTGCGGGTTAGGGTGTTGTACAGCGTCAGAGACATAATGCGGCGCGGATGCTCGGTAAAGGTTAGCTCAAAGGTCGATAGCGGAGAAATCTCCTAGACTCCCAATCTTACCGGAACGTCGCCTACGATGCCGTGAGGATAGGATACTGAAATATGCGATCGCTCGCTCGCAAAGATTCTGTGTCTCATTCTCAGTCGTCATCATGGCTACAAAACGCAGTTCCAACCCAGATGAATGGATGGCCTTAGCCGTCGGTAATTCACGGCTGCACTGGGCATGGTTCCGAAACAATTGTCTCCAGCAGACGTTTCACACGCCGCACTCTAATTCTGTCCTGCCTCAAAATTGGGCAGCGTGGCAACGGCTTTGTCCCTTTTTACAGCAAGAGCATCTTTATCCTGAACTCTGGATAGCTTCTGTTGTCCCCGCGCAAACGCAACTGTGGCAGCACTATCCGGATGCAGTAATTCTTGAGCGATCGCACATTCCCCTCCCAGGCACATACCCTACCCTTGGCCTAGACCGCGCCCTCGCCCTCTGGAGTGCAGGAATGCTCTACGGCTGGCCTGTGCTGGTGATAGATGGCGGAACGGCGCTCACCCTCACAGGAGCCGATGCTGAAGGTTGTTTTGTGGGCGGAGCCATTTTGCCAGGGCTAGGGCTGCAACTGCGATCGCTTCAGCAAAACACTGCCGCATTACCTCTAGTGGAGCTACCCATACAGCTCCCAGACCTATGGGCTACCGATACGCAAACCGCTATGCAGAGTGGCGTGGTTTATGGGGCGATCGCAGCCCTAACTCATAGACTTGAGCAATGGCACAGCA
The DNA here is from genome assembly GCA_041752855.1 of Thermosynechococcaceae cyanobacterium. Lineage (GTDB taxonomy): Bacteria > Cyanobacteriota > Cyanobacteriia > Thermosynechococcales > Thermosynechococcaceae > JAAURS01. The sequence continues at coordinate 7,935 of JBGSVR010000529.1, read as the reverse complement.
CCTATCCTGAATCTCATCTTGCGATCACCGGAGGAGATACTGCCGCGCTGTCCGACTACCTAAAGGCCGACTGTCTAAAACAGTGGCACGAGCAGAGAAACCCTAATACAGCGCTGCATCACCCCATCTCAGACCCACACCTCATTTTCAAAGGGATTTCAGCGCTACGCTCACAAAAGTACACAGTATTGCACCTTAAATCTAAAATAAATCCATAAGATTACAAAAAATCTGGGTAAGCACCGATACAGTTTAGAGGTCTTCACAATAAATCTTTCTCAAAGAAAAAGCGCTGCTGCCGTAGCAACAACGCCGTCTTCAAAGAGATGCTTCTAAACGCGAAAAGCGTTACTTGCGACTCAAGAAAAACATGGGGTCAACAGAACCACGACCACCTTTGTGAATTTCAAAGTGAGTGTGAGGACCCGTACTGCGTCCGGTAGAACCCATGTGGGCAATCAACTCACCCTGATTCACCACTGCACCTGTACGAGCAAAGATTGTCTGGTTGTGCGCGTAGCGCGTCACAGAACCGTCTGGGTGACGAATTTCAACCAGATTGCCGTAACCACCATCATTCCAGCCTGCACTGATGACAACGCCAGATGCCGCAGCAACTACAGGTGTCCCAACGGGAGCAGCGATATCAATGCCGCGATGCATACGACCCCAGCGCCAGCCGTAGCCTGACGTAAACACGCCATTGGCAGGCCAAATAAACTTTTGGATGCTGTTTTGCAACATTGAGGGCAAAAACTGTTCAGCAGAGCTGAGGGGCGGCAAATCCAAAGGTGGAATTTGAAGAATAGATCGACGGGCAATCTGAGAGGCGCTAGGCACATAGTCCATCGCACTGCTGTCTTGCTTCGGTGCCAAGGCAATTTTTGCACTAGGCTGAACCTGAAGGGTAGATCCTGTCGGCTGTTCGCTGCTGATATTTTGTGTCAACGCTGCGGCGATAACGCTGCTCGTCGTCACAGAGAGCGTCGAAGCCGGTATTACCAAATCCTCGTTGATATCAATCACGTTAGGATTGGGGATTCGGTTGGTTTGGACGATGGAATCTGGAGAAACGCGGTATTTGCCGGCAATTTCAGTTAGATTTTCGCCTTTTTCAACGGTGTGAACCACTGCACCCGTCTTTTGAGGTGCGTCGCTACCGCTAATAATTTTATTCTCAAGACCAACCGCAGTCTGTCCTAATTCTGGCTCAACCACAGCCGCCAAGCTATCAATGGGTTGGCTCGTCGAGACGAGTCGTCCAGGCTCAGCCCCAGCAATTGCTGATTGAAATGGGCTGCTGGAGGTGGAATTGAGGGTAGCCAAGATATTTGGCGTTGTCGAAAAGGCCGCAGGCGCTTGGGCGTTAGAGACCTCTTGCACACGCCAGACGGTTTGTTGAATAGGCGACGAGAGTGCAGCAGCATCATCTGCTTGCGGCAGGGTCTGTAGCGTAGCCATAGGTGCTGAATGTAGCGCAAGGCGCGCTGTTGCTTGCTGCTGGGAAAGCACAACTCCCAACGCAGTAGCCGTCAATGTAATGCTCAATAAAGAAGCAGAACGAGTTCGACGGAAAAGGACTGCACCAAATCGAAGAGCAAACGGAGAGCGGCTCCAGTTTGCAGAGTTGATTTGAGTATCAACCTTCTGCGGAATTTCTCGTCTCAATGAAGACCTCCTAGACAAATCATGAGTGATTCGGTGTGATTTTAAGTTCGCCTTCTCGCTCAGAAAAACTGGCAAGAGACAACTTTTACAAATCGATTGCTCATGTATTACAAAAAGCGACCCATTTTGATTACGTGGCGCTTAGGTAAAAATACCTTGGTTCGGGTACTTAGACAAGCTAAGCGTTCCAAACACCGATCCCAGACACACCTTCAAAACAATTTCTGGAATCTTAACGCAACGTAACTTACACTCCACTCACCACAGCACTTGTTTTGTTCTTAGTGACTTTAGCCTATCTTTCCCCATGTGTTCAACAATGTGATCCCCGTAGAACCACTGAGATTGAAATATCTGGTGGTAAAATTCAAAAAATAGAGTGGCTGCACTTACCCCAAAATTCTCTCTAAAGTGAGCGCCTGCTCAAAACGGCTGGGTTCTGATGGAACAAAGGTTTCATTGATTTACGGAGTCTTCTCAACTGCGCTCATTTCACAGCCTGATTGGCGGTTTTTTCTACGCTCAAAAATTAACTCGAATTCACTACCTATACAATTTTCTTATCAATGAAAAATGCTGTCTAAACCGCCTAAGTCAGAAATTCATCATTAATGGGGAGCCAGCGCTCAAGGCACTAGCGCTAGGGAACCAACCCTAACTGTCTTCGTGCTTCAAAAAGACCTAGGGCTGCGCTAACGGAAAGATTGAGGCTACGCACATGCACCCGCGACATGGGAATGTGTACGGTAGCTGTACAGGACTCTAACATTGAGGCAGATAGCCCTGTGGTTTCACTACCAAACAGCAGCCAGTCCTGGGGTTCAAACGCATACTGCCAGTAGCTGCTAGAGCCAGATGTACTAAATCCAATCAGGTTTCCACCTTCGGTACTGGCATGGTGATAAAACGCATCCCAAGAAGGGTGGCGATAGAGTTTAACGAAGGGCCAGTAGTCTAAGCCAGCGCGCTTGAGTTGGCGATCGCTCAGGTCAAACCCCAGTGGCTCTACGAGATGCAGTTCGGTATCTGTGGCGGCACAGGTACGGGCAATATTGCCCGTATTGGGCGGAATTTGAGGATTAACAAGCACAAGTTTGAGCATAGACACACAGTTGAGCCGAGGTTTCGTCTTGGTTAGACCGTACCTCGGCAGTTATTTTATAGAGATTGCAGTTTGATTTTATGCGATCGTCGGCTCACACAGCTTATTGCGGAGTTCTAGCTCGTCTAGCTCCATCGACAAAATCGCCTGCTGCATCACGGCGCGCACAGACCAGCCTTTTTCCAGCATTTTGAGCCACTGCTGGGCTTCATTGCCGTCTCGTAAAATCGTCTGAATTGGGGTTAAGAAGCAGCTAAAGCCGTGCTTTTTGGCGGTAGGCCAGACTTTGGTATATAGCTCTTCAATCCAGTCCCGAGCGAGGAGCGTGCGCCCGTCCTGCCAGTGGGTCAGTTCAGCATCTAAGCTATTTTTTGCTGCGGCCTGTTCGTTAGCGGCAGTGAGGCGATCGAGCTGCTGCAAGTCTTGGCTATAAATACTGGAGTTAAACGGATCAAGGGAGGGGTCATCCATAAGCTGCTGAATCCGAGCTTCTAGCAGTGCAGAGATTGCCAGTAACTTAACGGGGTGGGTCACTAAATCGCAGATCCGCAGCTCTAGACGGTTGAGGTCGTAGGGTCGTGCAGCGCCATTAGGCCGCACAGAACTCCAAAGGTGTCGCACATTTTGCATGGTACCCGCCGCAAGCTGGGCTTCTGTCCAGGCGATAAAATGCTCATGGCTTTCAAACAGGGGCACCTGCTGGGGGGTTTGCGGAAACACGGCCCAACGATTGGAATGAAATCCGGTTACTTTGCCATCTAAAAACGGAGACGCGGCACTTAAGGCTAAAAACAGCGGTGCCTCTAATCGCACAAGACGACAGGCTTTCATCAAAAGCTGAGGGTCAGGGATGCCCATATTAATATGAATGCTGGCGGTAACAACCTGGGTACCGTAGGTATTTTCGATATAGGAATGGTAGGGGTTGTTTGGCTCGGAGCGATAAAACCGAGTGCTATCCCCCAGAGAAAGGGCGCTGCCGGGGATAATGGTGTAGTCACCAATGGAGTTGAGGTATTGCCTAAGCTTGAGGCGCGGCAGCACTAGGGCACAGAGCAACTGCTCATAGTCGCGCAGTGGGTCGGTGATGTACTCTACATTGCGGCTATCTGGCTCTCGCACAAATCCGTCTATTTCTGACGTAATGCGATCGGACAGCCCAATAATGTCCCCTGTGGGCGCGCCTGTATAGACTTCAACTTCAAACCCTTTGGTAAGCACTGCGATTTTCCTCAATGGGGTGGACGGGCACAGGATGGGTATGGGGACGAATCGTGCTCCAACCTGAAGCCGCCAGGAATGTCCTTTGCCCCTATTTTTATTCTGGCATGTTTGCCTCGGCAAAATGGAGGGCGGTTTGAGACTGGAAAACCGAACTTTTTAATTATTTCTGTCTCAAGGGCTACTGCCACACACCTTAACTGCGTCTTTTGCATCGTAAAGGCTAGAACCGTTAACCTATACCTTCCTCAAGACGTAAAAATTGAATACTCGGCACTAGGGGGTCTTGAACAATTCCAAATCCTTTGAGCTGCCATCGGTTTAGGGTGGCAGGTAGTGTCGTTGCTGCAATCATTTCTACGGCGCACCCAGTGCTGCCGCTGCCGTGGGTGTTGACATAGCTGAGTGCGTCGTAATCTGCTGAAAATAACAGCAGAAAGCCATCCGCTGCATCTGCCGAAGGGTGGGCAACGAGGTACTCGCCGCTGGTCTCCGATCGCACCACATAGTAAAACTGTGACAGCATAATCCTTCCTCAGTTAGCACCGCGATCATCAAGCTCGATTCTTGGGTCTACTATTTTTAGCAAAATATCCGCCAAGAAGTTACCCAAAATCAACATGGCAGCGCCCATCATCAGGGTGCCCATAATCAGGTAAAGGTCAATGGCTTGGACTGCCTGAAGCGTTAAGCGTCCGAGTCCAGGCCAGTTAAAGAAGTATTCGGCAATAAACGCACCGCCCAGTAAGCTGGCAAACTCAAAGCCGAGAAGTGTAATGAGTGGGTTAACCGCATTGCGAAGGGCATGAACATAAATCACGCGATTTTCGGGTAGCCCTTTGGCACGGGCGGTTTGGATATAGTTTTGCCGCAGTACGTCTAATAGGTTGCCCCGCGTAATGCGCTGAAGCCCCGCAAAACTGGTAATACTAAGGGCAAGGGTGGGCAAAATCATGTGCCAGCCAATGTCGAGCTGCCGCCCTAGCCAGTTGAGGTCGTCATGGTTGATGCTGGTCATGCCCCCGACGGGGAAAAATGGGGTGCTTTGGGCAAAAAACAGCAGCGCCAAGGCCGTAATAAAGCTGGGGAACCCCTGCCCGATATAGCTCAACACCTGTAAGAGCTGATCTAGCCAACGGTTTTGATTTACCGCGCCCACGATGCCAAGGGGGATGGCAATGCCCCAAGTGAGAAGGATAGAAGCGATCGCCAATAGCAGCGTATTGGGCACCCGCTCCCACAGCAAGTCCACCACAGGGCGCTGGGAAATAAAGCTGTCACCAAAGTTAAGCTGAGTGATCACCTGCCACAGCCAGCGGAAGTATTGCTCAATGGGTGGGCGATCTAGCCCAAAGAGCTGGCTTAGCTCCTTAATGCGTTCTTGAGAGATCTTAGGATCCAGCTTTAGAGCATCTAAGTAATTGGATGGCGAAAGCTGAATGACCGTAAAACACAGCGCCGAAGCTAGCAGCAGCGTCACGAGCGCCTGACCCAAGCGCCGAAAACTGTAGATAGCCAATTCGCTACCCAGCGACGCCTTTAGAAGCTGGAAGACAGGCAACCGCCTTTTGCCAAGCGTATGCGCTTTGGAAGAAGGTTCAATGGGCGCTGGAGATGTCATACAAAACCCCTCGCGCAGTTAGGCGCTAAGCAATACAGAGTTCTAATATTGAATAAGCGACTGGATGGCTATATTCGGCAGCTTTTCTCGTCCTGCCAAAGCGGTTAGCTCAATCACAAAGGCAATGCCCACCAAGCTCGATCCGGTTGCGCCGATGAGCTGTGTTGCCGCAGCGGCAGTTCCCCCCGTTGCCAGCAGATCGTCTACCAACAGCACACGACTCCCCGCAGGGAAAGCGTCTTGATGGATCTGTAGACAATCTGTACCATACTCCAGAGCATATTCGGCTGAGTGGGTGGCAGCGGGCAGCTTACCAGGCTTGCGAATGGGCACAAACCCGACAGAAAGACGATGAGCCAGCGGCGTTCCAAAAATGAACCCTCTAGACTCAATGCCTGCGATGTAGTCAATTGACTCGTTTTGATACAGCTCAGTCAACTGGTCAATTACAAAGCCAAATCCTTTAGGATTTTGTAGGAGGGTGGTGATGTCTCGGTACAGAATTCCCTCCTTGGGGAAGTCTGGAATATCGCGAATCAGGGTTTTGAGGTCCATTTTAAGGTAGGTTGCGCAAGGGTATAGAACGGTATGGATGGATCTGGTTATGAATACTAGGCCAGAAAAGTCCTGATTTTGGGAATACTTAGGTCAGTAAGCCAAAAGACTTTAAGGCTTTGTGATAAGAAGTTACGTCAGAAATCGTACACTAAGTGGGGGAATGGGGTTAAGCCTTACGCTTAAACCTTACGCCAATATGCGGTGGCGCTTTCGTCGGTGAACATAACCTGATTGAATGCGTCTAAATGATATGGGATTACAGTCTATAAGCTTGATGGATACTGACAAACTAGAGATGCAGGGCGCTATGGCTCAAACGGATTCCTATGCCTTTGCAGGTTTAGTGGATCCTGAGATGCCAGGGCAAGTCTGCCCACGCCGAACGCGAATTCAGTTGGACTGGATGCTGCTGGCTTTGGAGGCGCTCGACCTCAACGCAACGGAAAATATCATTGTGGGACTGCATGAGCTTCAGCTTCAGCCGGTGATTAAAAATCGGGTGCATCTTTGGCAGCTCCGCAATACCAATCCTCTGCGGCGCTTTAGCCAGCGGCAGCCCTTAAGTCTGACGGAAGGTAAAGCCCTTGTGGTGCTGGCCTGCTATCTGGCGCGGCGACAAACCAGCACCATTCGCCAGCTCCTCAGAGCAGATGAGCAGCTTCGGTCTAAAAACCTAAGTGCCGAGCATCATTTTCGACTGGCGCAGTACCTAGAGCGGTTTCGCGGCCACTTTTTGAGCCGGATGAACGCTAACCGGACGGCGATCGCCCCCTATAAATCCAGTGAGGCGCTCAATGATCTGGCCCTAAGTCTACTGGGTCAAATTTTGTTTTGTACGGGCACCGCAGGAATGCAGCGGCTTTGGTCTAGTTTATTTGATGGGGAAGTAGCTTAAGATTCGCCATGCCTATTCAGCGTCAATATAGTTTGCCAGACTGCGTTTTAACCCTAGATGGGTTAAGCAATTCAACCGAAAGTGCTGCCGGAAATCGCCCCGAGCTATCGGTACTGACTCGATTTGAATGCTACTTTGCCGGAGAGAAGGCTCCCCTTGTGGGCGGGCGAGAGCTGCTAGACAGCTTGATTGGTGCGACCAATACGTGCGTACAGGCTTCAATTAGTGGGGTTCAGTCAGCCCTCAAAGCCGATGATTCTAAAGTACAGCTTCAGCCTGCCAAGGAAGGCAGCGGTTTTGACCTCAGGGTTCCCGCAGCGCTGCTGTTTCAGGGTACCTCAGCGTTTTCATCGACCGAAGAGGGGTTAGAGAAGCCTGCGGTAGAGCTTCACATTTCGGCGGTGCAGCTTTTTGACCTTATGGAGGCAGTGGATCAGCTCACTGCAGACCAGCAAACCCTCCCTGAGCTTCAGGTGGTAATTCAGCCGCGATCGCGCCGAGACGTTATGTCCACCCAGCTCGTTTTGGAGCAGTCTGCGCCTATTGCCTTGGGCGTTGCCAGCGTTGCTGTGGCGGCAGCGGCAGTCTTTTTTATCCCCGCACCAAAGGTTCAGTCGCCGCCTAAAGAGCTTCAAACTCAGCCTTCAACCAGCCAGCCTCTCTCTCCTGCGGCAGCACCCCCCAGGGCGAACCCTTCCAATCCAGTGGGTTCTCCTACGGCTACGCCGTCTCAGTCCGTTACGTCTGCCCCAACGCCCGCCACTTCACCCCAAACCTCTCCATAAGGCCTTAGTCCGCATCGGGGGGGGGCGGCAAATTCTGTTCTTCATTCCGCAGCTCCTGCAAAATCTGCTGGACAAAGCCCCTAAG
>JBGSVR010000528.1:0-12029 GCA_041752855.1 Thermosynechococcaceae cyanobacterium | reverse complement strand
ATATTAAATGGGTTAAATGATAGCGTGGGGTTCAAAATCTAAGATCCCCTACCGCGATGTTAAACCAAAGGGCTTCGTTTCGTCAAAAAATTAGTGAACCGAAAGGCTGAAACAGCAAATTATTAGCGCTTCTGTCCATTCTACAACTGCGCCGTAGCTGTCACCCGTCATGCCCCGCAGCCGCTGATAAAACCAAGCGCCAACGCCCCAAGAGATGAAAAGACTCAAGGCAAAGGTGCCGAGATAGCTCAGCCATTGGTGCGGCTCAACGGCAGTGGAAATAAGGCTGATGCCTGCTAACAGGAAAAGGCTAGGCCATAAATCTTGAGGGATCTGAAGGCTGCGGCGATGGAATGCGCCTTTGCCTTCTGCTTTGAGGTAGGGGTAAAGGGCGATCGCCACCAGTTGCCCCCATCGTCCCCACACAGGGGCAAGACCCAGCAGAATGCAGGCGCGGGGTGAAGTGAATTCGGCGATCGCCCCCACTTTGAGCAGCAGCAGCACCGCTGCCGCCATCACGCCATAGGCTCCGGTGCGGCTGTCGCTCATCACCGCAAGGCGACGGTCTGGATCGGGGACGGCAAGACCATCAGCAGTATCCATTACGCCATCAAGGTGTAGCCCTCCGGTAATGGCAATCCATGCCGCCAGCACTAAAACCCCGCGCAGAAAGCTCGATAGGGGGAGATGGAGTAGCAAAAAATTGATTGCTGCCAGTAGAACCCCAATCAGCAAGCCAATCCAGGGTGCCCAACGCGCAATACGCTGGAATTCTAAAGGCCAACCAGACGGCAACGGAATAATGGTGTAAAACACTAGTGCGCCCCCCATCTGACGGAGGCTGTGGAGCATTGCCTTAAACACAGAAAAACCTAGCCCTAGCTTGAATTTAACCTGAGAGCGGTTAAGATGATGCCAGTTTGTGGCAGTGAAGCACCATGAAACGACGAAATTTTTTACTCCTGGCGGGGCTGCTCTCTGGATGTGGAGCCGCTGCACAGTTTAGAGCGCAGAAACAGTCTGCGACCCTGCCCTCTGAACCATCTCGGTCTTTGCGTGGACAGCAGCCCATTGGCCCTAAGGGTTTCTTTGCACCTGTGCGCGGCGATGTGCGGGTTGTGGTCATTAGCGATCTTAATAGTCAGTATGGCTCTACAGAGTATGAGCCAGAAGTACATCAGGCGATCGCACTTCTCCCCAAGTGGCAACCAGACCTGGTGCTGTGCAGTGGCGATATGGTTGCGGCACAGTCTACTCAGCTCACAGATAATGAGGTGCAGGCGATGTGGGCAGGGTTTGACCGCGCCATTGGCGCACCCCTCCGCAAGGCGGACTTACCCCTAGGATTCACATTGGGCAATCACGATGGGTCGGGGGCTACGGGGACAGGTGGACAGATGACGTTTGAGCGCGATCGCCGTTTAGCCCAAACCTACTGGACTAAACATACGCCTCAGCTCCCGTTTATTGACCGCGAGCATTTCCCTTTTTATTACTCCTTTGCCCAAAACAACGTGTTTTACATGGTTTGGGACGCCTCAACCGCAATCATTTCTGCTGCGCAGTTGGCCTGGGTAGAAAAAAGCTTGAGCAGCAGTGCCGCCCAACAGGCCAAGATGCGGATTGCCGTAGGTCATCTACCGCTGTATGGCATATCGGTAGGGCGCGAAAAGCCAGGAGAGTTTTTAGACCAGGCCGAAAATCTGCGGGCTTTGTTAGAAAAATATCGGGTGCATACCTACATCAGCGGTCATGACCATGCGTATTTTCCAGGTCATCGTGGCAAGCTTCAGCTTTTGCAAACGGGTGCGTTAGGCGCAGGGCCGCGCCGATGGCTAAACAGCAATCTTTCCCCGCGAAAAACCTTGACCGTTGTAGATATTGGGCTAACAGATGTCTCTACTCGATACACCACCTATGATTTAACGAATAAGACTGTGTTGGACTCTAAAATTTTGCCCCGCATGATTACGGCTCACAATGGGCCAGTGCTTCGACGAGATGTAGCACCTAGTGAGCTTACCGCCAAAGAAAAAATGCAGTTCTGGGCTTGATTTATATGCTTCCGAGGCAGATAAAACAGATCTCCCCTGTATCATTGATAAGGATGGGGAGAACAATGTTTTATTTGCGATATGTCAATTTCTGATTCACAAAAACCAGCTCAGTTTTCACTCACAACGCCGCTCTATTACGTCAACGGCTTACCCCATGTTGGCAGTGCCTACACTACAATGGCAGCCGACGCACTCGCACGTTTTTATAGACTGCGTGGCGATGACGTGCTTCTGATTACGGGCACCGATGAGCATGGTCAAAAAATTCAGCGCACAGCAGAACAGCTCCATCGAGACCCTCAAGCCCACTGTGATGAGGTAGCGGCAGGCTTTCAAGACCTTTGGCAACGACTCAACATCCAATACGATCGCTTTAGCCGTACGACTAGTGATCGCCATGCCCAAATCGTCAAAGAATTTTTCCTGCGCGTATGGAAAAAAGGCGACATCTACCTAGGACAGCAGCAGGGATGGTACTGCGTTGAGTGCGAAGAATTTAAAGAAGAGCGAGATTTACTGAGTGAAAAACGCTGCCCCATTCATACCAACCGAGCCGTAGAGTGGCGAGACGAACAAAACTACTTCTTTCGGCTGTCGCGGTACCAGCAGGCGCTGCAAGACCACTACGCCAAAAGCCCCCACTTCCTCCAGCCCGATATTCGCCGTAACGAAATTCTGAACTTCGTGAACCAAGGGCTGCAAGATTTCTCCATCTCTCGGGTCAACTTAGATTGGGGCATCCCCGTCCCTAACGACCCCAAACATACTCTGTATGTCTGGTTTGATGCACTGCTCGGGTACATCACAGCGCTCCTAGAGCCAGACGCTGAACCGACCTTAGAGAATGCGCTGAAAAACTGGTGGCCGATTAACCTACACCTCATTGGCAAAGACATTTTGCGTTTTCACGGCGTGTACTGGCCTGCCATGCTGATGTCTGCGGAGCTGCCGCTGCCCAAGGCTATTTTTGGTCACGGTTTTTTAACCAAAGATGGTCAAAAAATGGGCAAAAGTCAGGGCAATACCCTAGACCCCTTTGACCTCGTTGATCGCTACGGTGCTGATGCCGTGCGCTACTACTTCCTCAAAGAAATTGCCTTTGGGCGAGATGGAGACTTTAACGAAACTCGGTTTATCGACATTCTTAATGCAGATTTAGCCAACGACTTAGGGAACCTGCTTAACCGCACCCTAAAAATGGCAGTGAAATACTGTGATGGCAAAGTACCCGCCATTGACCCTCAAACAATGCCCCAAGACTGGTCTTTAGTGCAGTTGGCTCAGAGTGCTGGGGGGAAAGCCTCCGAAGCCTATGGTGCCCTCAGCTTTAGCATTGCCTGCGAGGTAGCCTTGAGCCTGGTAAGAGTAGGCAATAAATTTATTGACGAACAGGCACCTTGGAGCCGCTACAAAGCAGGAGAGATTGAGACAGTCAATCAAATTCTGTATGCCGTTTTAGAGAGTGTGCGTCTGGCAGCGTACTTGCTTGCGCCCATCGTGCCCAAGTTAAGCACCAAGATTTACCAACAGCTTGGCTACAGCGTTGACTTCAATGATTTAGGGGAATCTACATCACTGAAGTTATTGCAGGAACACGATCTCTGGGGCTGCTTACCCCCTGGACAAACCTTTGGACAGCCAGAACCTATTTTCCAAAAGCTGATGGCTCCAAGTCTAGATTTAGAACCGTAAATTGGCTAAACAGCCTGAATTTGTGAGTTTTTACAACAAACTTGTTAAGTTGTCATCGTTTCATTGACTTGGCGTCGTAAACCTGAGACAAATAAAAAGAGTATAATTACTTACTGGATACGTCGCAAGACGTTTTGCCTAGAACTTCGCTTATATTCTTGTGCTTCTAAAAGAAATAGGCTGACTTTCCGGTTTACTTAAAAACTTTTTGCAAATATTTTTGATTGCTTTCACCTTTAATACGATTTTTAACTCAGGTTTAATATCCTAATGATTCAAAATGCATCAGGACAAGACTCTATTTTTACACCGGAACAGGTTTTAGAAAATCGCGGTCGCATCGCAATTTTTGTGGATGGCTCCAATCTATTTTATGCAGCGCTCCAGCTTGGGGTTGAGATTGACTATGCCAAGCTTCTGTGCCGTTTGACGGGTGGATCTCGCCTCCTCAGGTCTTTTTTCTACACTGGGGTTGACCCCACCAATGAGAAACAGCAGGGTTTTTTGCTGTGGATGCGTCGCAATGGCTACAGGGTGATCACAAAAGAGCTAATTCAGCTTCCAGACGGGTCAAAAAAGGCCAATCTAGATGTTGAAATTGCGGTAGATATGATGGCGCTGGTGGGATGCTACGATACGGCAATTTTGGTAAGTGGTGACGGTGATTTAGCCTATGCCGTTGATGCGGTGAGCTATCGAGGCATTCGGGTGGAAGTGGTGAGTTTGCGCTCTATGACTAGCGACAGTCTCATTAATGTGGCGGATCGCTACATTGATTTAGACAACATCAAAGAGGATATTCAAAAAGCGCCGCGAGTGGGATACGCTTATCGTCCGCTTTCGGGGGTGAGTGCGGGTGCAGATAGTTTTGAGCGTCCGGAAGTGCCTGCATTTAATGACTAATAAACTGCGCAATCGCTGGATACGATTTGGCTCCTATGGTATTTTGAGCTTTTTCTGTCTTGACTTGAGCGCTTGTTCTTGGCGAGCGCCTCAAGCGTCAAAGGTTCTCACAAAACCAGTGCAGGGAGGCGTGTCTTTTTCTGATGTGGTTCTTGCCCAAACAGACGTAAAAGGTAAGCTGCTGTGGAAGTTTCAGGCGAAAGGCGTTACGTCTAAAGAAGGGCAGGCCGCAGCGGCGCAGTCTATTAAAGGGCAGCTTTATGAAGCGGGGCAGCCGGTGTTTGATATTGCGGCAGGGCAAGGCTCTATTCGCCAAACCAATCAGCAGGTGAATCTTCAGGGCAATATTCAGGTGACAGATCGCCAGCATCGGGTGGTGTTTCGCGGGCGTGAGGCGCAGTGGAATCCGCAGACTGGGCGGCTCGTGGTGCGCAGTGGGCTGACGGTGACGCATCCTCAACTCCGGCTGTGGGCCAATGAGCTACAGGCTTCTAAGCAGGGCAAAGTGATTTTGGTGAAGGGCAGTGTGGTGATGGAAACCCGTGCCAGTGGGGATCAAAAAGATGCCCAACGTTTACGCCTTAAGGCAAATCAGGCGGTCTGGAACGTTGAACAGCAGAGTTTTCAGGCTGGTGCGGCTTTAGAGAGTGGGCAGCAGCCGACCGTTGAAATTGAGCAGTTAAACCCGACTGCGGAAAAAGCGGTGGCTTTAGCAGGGGAGGCAAAGGCTGACCTCAAGCGCGGTGTGGTAGAACTCCGTAGCCCTGTGCGGCTAACGCTGGGAGCTTTGATGTTAACCAGTCGTGAGCTAAAGTGGGACACGTTGACAGGACGGATCTCAACCCGTGAGCTTTTGCAATTACAGGATCCGCGCCGTCAGGTAACGGTTTTAGCTAATGCTGGATCTGTGGAGCAGGCTCGAAATTTGGTGGATTTACAGGGCAAGGTGGAGGTAACGGGTCTTAAAGATCGCGCTCGACTGACAAGCGATCAGCTACTTTGGAATACCAAGACGGAGCGAATTGAGGCGTTAGGCAATGTGAACTATGTGCAGGAGTCTCCTGCGTTTACGCTCCGTGGGCCGAGAGCCGTGGGCAAACTTGAAGCGCAAACTCTTCGCATTAGCGGCGGGGATGTGGTGACGGAGATTTTGCCTTAAAATTCAGTCTACCGATTGCTTGGTTTGCGCTCTAAAAATTTTATGACTCAGCCCCCGCTCAAACACGTTGCGATCGCCATCCTAAAATCCTCCCCCGATCAATACCTCATGCAGCTACGCGACCCCATCCCTGACATTGTGCATCCGGGTCACTGGGGTATGTTTGGCGGGCACCTAGACGAAGGTGAAACCCCAGAAGAATGTATCTGGCGAGAATTAGCTGAAGAGATTTGCTATACACCGCCAGCCTTATCTTTATTTTGTGAAGACCACGACGTGACCGTGGTTCGCCATGTTTTCTATGGTGCATTGACCGTTCCCGTTAGCGCACTTACGCTTCAAGAAGGTTGGGATTTAGGGCTGCTGACGCCAAAGCAAATTCAGACAGGGGAGGCGTATTCTGCGATCGCCCAGCGCAATTGCCCTATTGGTGCCCCTCATCAAAGGCTGCTGCTCGACTTCCTTCGCCAATACCCTGAAATTATTTAACGAAAACTCAAGAGAATGCCGAAAAAACTTGCAGTAGAATCTGAAGGCATCTTGGTTTAAATGTGGAGTAGCGACGGTATGGCGGTCGGCAATCATCAAACGTTATTTCCTCAAGGAATGGCGCTACAAAATATTTTTCAGCTTCATCACCGTCCCCTCAGGGTCGCTGCTGCGATGGTTGCTGCCTCGTCCTGCCTACTGGCAATATCGGCGGTTGCCGCGCCGCTAAATCCTGAGATTAAAGTGGGCATTAAGCAGCGCTTTGGTCAACAGCCGAAAGATCAGCTTGTACTTCAGGCGCAGACCGGCGATCGCCTCACCGTCAAATTTTGGACTGATAAAAAGCCCGTCACCGCCATCGTGAATAAGCTGCAAATCAGCATTGCTCAAGAGCCTTTGGCAACGCCGCGTATAGATGAGCGGCTGGTCATCAGCACCCATCGGAGTTTTGAGAGTGCAGAGGCCAGCGCTAAAACTTGGCAGGCCAAGGGCATTGCGGTTGAGCTGGCTCAGCCCGATAACTGGCAGGTCTGGGCTAAACGAGATCGCTATGACTCTACGGTCGGTCGCCTGCTCTTGCAGCAAGACCTCAAAAGTAAAGGACTAACCACAAGCTACTTAGACCAAAAAACGATTACAACCCGCCCCATCCTAAGCTGGGAACTCAACGGATACCGCTACAACCGCCATGAACTAGAGATCGCAGCCGACAAAAACGTCATTCAAGTGGGCACTCAGCGTTTTGGCGGACGTCTGCGGTTTCAGCCTAATTCTTATGGATCTTATACCCTCGTTAATCAAGTGCCCATCGAAACCTACTTGCGCGGCGTAGTCCCCTACGAAATTGGGCCTAAAGCGCCCGAAACCGCCGTCCAAGCCCAAACCATTTTGGCGAGAACCTACGCACTACGAAACCTGCGGCGTTTTAAGATTGACGGATACGAGCTATGTGCTACAACTCAGTGTCAGGTCTATGAAGGACTCAACGGCACCACACCCCTTTCTGATCAGTCTATTGCAGCAACGGCGGGGCAGGTGTTGACCTATGGCAACGAACTGATTGACGCACTGTATTCTTCTACAACGGGCGGCGTTACAGCAGCCTTTGAAGACGTGTGGGAAGGCGCACCCAGACCCTATCTTCAGCCCAAAATTGATGCTTACCCGAATCGAGTTTGGGATCTCAAAACCCGCAACCTTTCAGAGGAGAAAGCGTTTCGAGCCTTTATTCAGATTAAGCAAGGCTTTAACGAAGACGGCTGGGGCTATCTCCGCTGGAAAACGACTGCGTTGTTGCCAAAGCTCAACAAAGATCTTCGTGATTTCTTGAAAAAACAGCAGCATCCCCTGACCGGATTTAGCACCATTGAAAATATTCAGGTGGTGGGACGTGCCCGTTCTGGACGCGTTCAGCGGCTGCGAGTTACCACAAACCTTGGCGCTATTGACCTGACCAAAGATGAGATTCTAAGAGCCGTTGAAGCTCCGAATAGCCTGCTGTTTTATGTGGAGTCAGTTGCTGCTGCTGGGAAAGATTCTAAAACCCTTAGTGGTTTTGCTTTCATCGGAGGTGGTTTGGGTCATGCCGTTGGTCTCAGTCAGGCGGGTTCCTACGCCCTCAGCCAGCAGGGGTTGTCAGCGCCAAAGATTTTGAATTTCTACTACCCCAATACGGTGCTGCAACCGCTCTCTCCTAAGATTATTGCTTGGAAAGACGATGCCTCACCTGATACAGTAGCGTCCCAAAAAACTCAGTCTGAAGAAGACTCAGGCTTTCAAATTTTTGGCTGGAAATTTCCAGAACTAGGACTGAAGCCGATTTTTCAATGGTTTCAATCCCTCTCGGCCTAAACACGGCTGCACTCAGTCAGAATCGCTATGCAGAAATGTGCTGCTTAGATACGCTCTATGCATTGTGATGCTGCATCAAGTTTCCCAAAGCCGTTTGAAAAACCTAAAATAGAGGAGCGTCATATTTCAGAATCGTTACAAACGACGATTGAGACGGACGATTATAGGCAAAACACCGCACAATAAAGGACGTGCGGGATGCCCTCATTAGGCGTCTTTCTTCGCCCTCTATTTCTTCACTATCCGTTATGCAAAAAACCTATGACTGTCGTGTCATAAAGACTACCCCCTTGATTAGCCCCGCACTGCTTCACCACGATCTACCCATTACAGACACCGCCTCAAGTTTGGTTGCCGAAACCCGCGATCGCATTCGCAACATCATGCGCAATGAAGATCGGCGACTGCTAGTTATCGTCGGGCCTTGCTCTGTCCATGATGTAGATGCCGCCTACGATTACGGTCAGCGACTTGCCGCTCTGCGCCAAGAACTATCCGACGACCTAGAAATTGTGATGCGGGTGTACTTCGAGAAACCCCGCACCAATATTGGCTGGAAAGGACTAATCAACGACCCTTACCTAGATGGCAGCTACGACATCAACACAGGGATGCGTCTCGCCCGTAAGCTGCTGCTAGACCTTGCCCATCTGGGTTTACCCGCCGCCACCGAACTGCTCGACCCCATCACGCCCCAGTACATTGCAGACGTGATTGCCTGGACGGCGATCGGCGCACGTACTACCGAGAGCCAAACTCACCGCGAAATGGCCTCTGGTTTATCAATGCCCATTGGGTTTAAAAACAATACCGATGGCAGTCTGCAAGCCGCCATTAACGCAATGTTAGCGGCCAGCCAGCCCCACCACTTTCTGGGCATTAATTTGCACGGTCTGGCTAGCATTGTCTCAACCATGGGCAATCCAGATACACATCTGGTGCTGCGCGGCGGTAAATCGGGTCCCAACTTTAGTGCATCTCACGTTGAGGCATCTGCAAAGGAGTTGGTTCGACTTAATCTCAACCATCGCGTCATGGTCGATTGCAGTCACGCCAATGCTGATAAAGACCACAACCGCCAAACCTCTGTATTAGACAATGTGGCTGAACAGCTTTTGGCAGGCTCTCGGCATTTGCTAGGCGTTATGGTGGAAAGCCATTTGGTTGCGGGAAATCAGCCCATCAAAGATGATTTATCTCAGCTTGTTTATGGTCAAAGCATTACCGATGCTTGCGTTGACTTTGACACAACGCAGGCCATGCTTAGAAAACTGGCTCAATCCGTTAAAAGCTCTGCGATGGTTTCCTGTTAAGGCGACCCCACGCGATTTCTCATTAAATAAAACCGAAAAAAGCATCTAGGTAAACTAGATGCTTTTTTCGGTTTTATGATTTATGCAATTCTATTGATTGCGGTGAAATGTCTTGAAAGATTGGTAGTTATCTTCAGGATGATAAAGATGGCATTCTTGAGCAATATTTATCATCAATGCCCAGTTAAAACGACACTCACGCACATATTCACCCCAGTTTTCTTTGAGACTGGCGTGAGCCATTCGCAGACGATAGGACGGAATTGCAGTCGAAATATGATGGGGAACATGAACGTTAATATCGTGGCACAGCACCTCAACCCAGTGAGGGTAATCGCAGTGGACGGTGCCGTTGAGCTGAGCTTCAGCAGCATTCCACTTAGACTCGGGGTAGAACGCAATATCGGTGGAGGTGTGGTGTACCAAGGTGAAGGTACTCATCCAGAAGTGATACACCATCCAAGGCATTAGCCAAAACTTAACGAAGCCCCAAACGCCTGTGGTGATGATTAGGGTTGGGAAGACAATTGCGGCAAACGCGGCGATCGCCAACACCGAAACCCGCACCTGGTCACGCTCTTTGCCTTCAAAGGAACGCCAATCTAGGTGATATTTTGCCCAGTGCGCAATCGAACCAGCCCACCAGAAATAGCCTCGTAGCGCACGATACCCCGCCTGAATATTAGAGGAGTACTGAGCATAATCTTCAGCGCGGCTAGGATGCCAAGCGTTATCAACGTCTAGTTTGTTGGTGTGGGCGTGATGAAAATTATGCTGAATCCGCCAGCTATGAAAGGGGTAGATCAGCGGCAGTAAAAAGATATGACCCACCCAGTCGTTTACCCAGCGTTTTTTAGAAAACGAGCGATGTCCGCAGTCGTGGGCAATCACAAAAAAGCCCGTCAATGCGGTTCCGGTTAAAGCCCAGGCTAGCGGCAGTAAAAACCAGGGAGAGAAGACAATAGACCCGTAGCCCAGCGCCACAAACAAAACGCTGATTACAACGCCCTTCCACGCTTGGATAGGATCTTGCTCAAAACAGGCTTTGGGAAGCGATTGAATAATATTGCGAAGCTGAAGCGTGTTGTCCTGCTCGGCAGGACGAAGAGAAGAAGAAACAGTCGCTGTCATGGAGTTGGAATCATAGTAAAGAACAGCAGATGAGAGACGCCTTACCTGGGCAGGCGACAAACGCACCGCTGCGGAAAGACGGTAAAAACAAGGGATAGAAAGCATCAGCAAAGGCCAATACCAGAGACTATGCTTCACGAGAAACAGGCCGTGCCGATAGACTGCACAACTTGTGCTGTAGGCAAAGCCTAATCACCTAAACCCTTGTTTTTTATAACATATCTTGACCATTCACTCAGGATTCCCATTCAGGCAATCTTTATGGATACTGACAGCCAAAGAATCAGTATTCATAATGCAGAGCGCCCAGCCATGTTTTACGATAGAATTTGAAGCTTTGCATATGGTTCGGTTTTGTCATCCATGAGTCTAAAGTCCCGTCGCTACCACATCGTCACGTTTGGATGCCAAATGAATAAGGCAGATTCTGAACGCATGGCCGGAGTTTTAGAAGAGATGGGCTACGAGTGGGCAGAGCAGCCTGACGATGCAAAGGTGATTCTCTACAACACCTGCACGATTCGAGACAATGCCGAGCAGAAGGTCTACTCGTACTTAGGGCGACAGGCTAAACGCAAGCAAAAAGAGCCAGATCTAACCTTGGTGGTCGCTGGCTGTGTGGCTCAGCAAGAGGGTGAAGCGCTGTTGCGCCGCGTGCCAGAGCTAGATTTGGTTATGGGACCTCAGCACGCCAATCGGCTTCAGGAGCTACTTGAGCAGGTCTTTGCGGGCAATCAGGTGGTTGCGACTGAACCAATAAACATCGTCGAAGACATCACCAAGCCCCGCCGTGACAGCGCCGTGACGGCCTGGGTGAACGTTATCTATGGCTGTAATGAGCGCTGCACCTACTGCGTGGTGCCTAACGTGCGCGGCGTTGAGCAGTCTCGCACCCCTGATGCCATCCGTGCCGATATGGAAGATTTAGGCCGTCAGGGGTTCAAAGAAATTACGCTGCTGGGGCAAAACATTGATGCCTACGGGCGTGACTTGCCTGGTTCAACGGCTGAAGGTCGTCATCAGCACACCCTTACGGATTTGCTGTACTTTGTCCACGATGTACCCTGCATTGAGCGCATTCGCTTTGCCACCAGCCACCCTCGCTATTTTACCGAGCGATTGATTCACGCCTGTGCGGAGTTGCCCAAGGTCTGCGAACATTTCCACATCCCGTTCCAGTCTGGGGATAACGAAGTGCTAAAGGCAATGAGTCGAGGCTACACGCAAGAACGCTATCGCCGCATTATTGAGATGGTGCGCGGTTATATGCCCGATGCTTCCATTAGCGCAGATGCCATTGTGGGGTTCCCTGGCGAAACGGAAGCGCAGTTTGAGGCAACCCTTCAGCTTGTGGAAGATCTGGAGTTTGATTTGCTCAATACGGCGGCTTATTCCCCTCGCCCCAACACCCCAGCCGCACTTTGGGAGAATCAG
>JBGSVR010000527.1:0-6215 GCA_041752855.1 Thermosynechococcaceae cyanobacterium | reverse complement strand
ATTGCCAGTGATTAAAAAAGGTAAGTCTCAAAATACTTTGCCTGTAATAGCTGCGTAGTTTTTAGAATAGATCGCAGTTATGCCTATCTACTCACCTGGAATTAACAGGTGGGTAATTTTGATTTGTCCAAAGTCGAATGGCGTTAGAAACAGGCGTTATTCCTGATGATGTTGCGGTTTTAACTTGGGATGGTATCCGTAGAAAGGTCGCTAATCAAGACTTTCCAGCCTGGAATCACGATACGAACTTGCGTCAAGCATTTAAGGATTCTACGGTCTGGTTTTATCAGGTACTGGCTCGTCGGGCAGGACATGAGCGGATGCAGCAATGGATTGATAAAGTCGGCTATGGTAATCGTCAGATTGGCGGTGTTGACAACATTGATCGGTTCTGGCTCCAAGGCCCCCTAAAGATTACGCCGAAAGCCCAAATTGAGTTTTTACAACGGCTGTACCAAAACAACTTACCTTTTTCCCCACGAACGATGAATTTGGTCAAAGACATCATGGTGCGTGAACAAACGCCAACCTATACGCTGCGAGGTAAAACAGGGTGGTTAGACACTTCCACACCTAATCTAGGCTGGTTTGTGGGGTACCTTGAACAAAATAAGAACGTCTATTTCTTTGCCACAACCGTTGACCTACTCAAATCAGAAGATGCGCCTGCCCGTGTTGAAGTGACACGATGCAGTCTTAAGGATTTAGGTTTGCTGTAGGAGAATCTAACTACCATCATTGAATCTGACTCATTACCCTATGACCGACCAATCTCAGCGCTTTTATCAGGCGATCGCCATCATTCAAGGCATACTCTCGCTAGATGGTTCTCACCCTGTCGTCACTGTTGGCGATGCGGTCTTTCCTGCCTATGCCTCTAAGGTGGTTCGCAGAAAGCATCAGCCTGGGCAGGTGCAAAATTTTAGGGTCTACCCCTGCATCCGACATAAACAACCTGCATTCCAACTCGTGAACGTTGTGGATTTGCAACCAACAATCATCAAGCTAAACGGCTGCTGGGAACTGCAAAAGGGAGCACCGCACTTTGCCATTTACCGAAATGGGGTTCTCAATCCAGGTGATCGTTTTTGCCGCAATCTGGTGCCTGTGGTCTGGGCAGATGCGCCACCTGCGGATGGTCAGTTTTGGCAGGCTGAAGCCCAAGTGCGCGATGGCGCATTTGTTGTCACCAAGGCTGATGGCCCATTCGATCCACCGCCCAAGTCAAAGCCTTCTGTTCCTGAGTCTTCTCATCATGAACCCCGACCAGCACTCCCTAGTCCGAAGCTTGCTGGGTCTGCTGCCGAATCATCTGAAAAAACTACGCCAATACTGATGGCTAAAACCGAGGGTGATGCAGGTAATAGGGCCGAACGGCAGGCTGTCGTTGAGCCAAAGCCTACTGTTGCTGCGCCTGAACCGAGGAAGAGCGTTGGCAAAGAACATCAAGTTAAAAAGAAGAGTCTTCTAGCGAGGGTGCACCTAAAATGAACGGTATGGGATGATTGTCCTATCCTCATTCAATATTCCCTCTATGCCAAAGCTATCTTTGATTTGGTCTGTAGCAATCGCGGCTCTCACAGCCTTGCTCATACTTTGTGTACAAACAATTTCTACAATTCCTGCATTGTCAGCAATATCAGACGTGTCCGTTGACTCACCTACCATAATTGCTACGGCAGCCACTGCACCGAACCTGGTTTCAGCCAAAATAGCGGGGAAACCTGTTCATGTCCTTTACATGACTCGTGCGGGAGATACTGTTTTAGTGCGCTGTTATCCTGGCTATTTACCCTCCATTTCAATTCAATCAATGGGCAGCAAGCCTACCACGGAGGCTCCCAAAGAAGGGGTTTTGGTTTGTAAGGCTGCTGCGTAAAGGAATAGACAATTCCACGCACTCTCGTCGTTTGAGCAATACGGAAACGCGCTTATGTGGCCTCTTTACGCTCTCTTCTCAGCTATTGCAGCGGCACTCGTGACTATCTTCGCTAAACTCGGGCTAAAGGATATTGACCCCACTTTGGCGACGACCCTGCGATCGCTCATCATGACTGCATTCTTGGTCGTCATTGAAACAGCTTGGGGTAAGTTTGAGCATTTTGCACTCTCTGACTACAGCTAGCGTCAGTAGGGACTGATCGTCATAGCTAGCATTTCAGGTGCAGTATCCTGGCTGTTCTATTTCCTCGCGCTACGGGATAGAAATGCATCCGCTGTCGCTGCCATTGACCGACTCAGCCTGGTTTTTGTGATTGTACTGGCGGCTCTCTTTTTAAGCGAGAAATTAAGCTTTCAGGTTGTCATGGGTGCTGGCCTGATGTCTTTGGGGGCAATCTTAATCTCTCTGAAACCCGCTGATTTAGCAAGATTTTGGTCTAAATTCTTCTGACTCATTTAGTCTGATCACTATCCTCCACTTTGCCCAAATACACAGACTTGTGGGTTTTCCCATCCCAGTACCGTAAATATCGGTATGGGCCACAGCCATTAACCGTCTTCTCTTCCACATAGCCTTTTTGATTGAGGGGCTTGCCATGTTCGTCTACGCCTTTCTTTTGAAATAACCCTTGCAACCCACTGATCAAAGCCTTCAGCTCTCGCTCACTTAACAAGGCGGCTTGCTTGAGTAAGTTCTCAACGGCGGTTGACTGACTTCGGCGGCGCGGCATTTTTAGGGTCTTTAGGTTATTGACTAGACCCTAAGTTTATCCTTTTTAGGGTCTAGAATGAGCTATAATAGACCCTAAGTCTTTCCGGTTACTCCGATGACTTACTCCCTCTCTGCCACAAAGCTCGTCACCTACAAGCAATGTCCCCAAGCCTATAGCTTTCGCTATGAACGGGGGATTAGTGCGCCTGGTGCCTTCGGTTCGCCGGATCTAGGCAATGCACTGCATCTGGCGCTGGCCTATGCTTACCGAGACTGGCACTATAACGACCATAAGCCTGAGTGGGATTGGTTTGAAGCCTGTTGGAGTCGTAGTATTAGCAAGCTTTCTGAGGCGCAGATTCAGGATGGGCGCACAATTCTACAGCGGTACTACCATGATTTTGTTGCGCCCCTATCAGTGATGCCAAGACCGTTGGGAATTGAGAGCAAGATTAAAGCAACAGTACAGTTTGAGAATATCGAGTTTGCGCTTAATGGGCGTTATGACCGTCTTGATCATGTGAATGGCGATCTGGAGCTGATTGACTATAAGACCACCAAAAATGCGACCACGCCTGATTCGGTAGATGTGCAGCTTGGGCTTTATTATCTGGCATTGAAACAGGTCTATCACCAGTCGCTTAAGCGGTTGACGCTCATCTTCCTCCGAGCTGGCGAAAGCCTCAGCTTTGAGGTAACAGAGGCTCATCAACAGCAGATGCAGCAGCTTATCTCAGGGTTGGCTTTGCGGCTGCGGAACGATAGCGAGTGGGAGCCAAGCACAGGGGAGCATTGCAAGAGATGCACTTATCAGAAACACTGTGGGGCAGTCTGTGATCGGCCTGAGCCGTTGCCTGAGAGTGGGCGGAAGTTGCGGCAGGTGCAGTTGGCTTTGGCGGTGTGAGGTGGGATACCTTGGTAAGTAGCCGTTTCAGCTACGTCCTGCAAAAGCATAGTGAACAGTATTGGTGAGCGGAATTTTAGGAATCATTTTAGCATTTTCATCTGGTCAAACTTTCCCTTTAACGCAGCCTGGATTCTTGGTCTTTGGGTCGGTATTAATCTTCTCTTTAATGGAATTTGGATTCTTAGTCTATGGTTAAAGTCGCGCTCTGCCTTACGGTAAACCTTTAACAAATGGTAATCTCATGAATCAAGTGCCAGAACAAACGAATCATCAATCATTTTGGAACCATATCAGCACTAATACTCTAGTTCGTTTCTTGCTGTTTTTTTCATCCGGTTGGACATTTGTTGTTCTGTTCCAGTATTTTGAGTACGTGATTTTTGTATTTTCAATTTCAGCTATCCTAGCACTGATACTGAACTATCCCGTGCGCTATTTACAACGATTCGTCAGAAGAAGCGTTGCCCTAGGTCTTGTGATTACACTAAGTCTGATTGTAATTATTGTTGCTGTCATTGCGATTGGGCTAACGTTAACCAATCAAGTTCAACAATTAGCCACTTTATTACTACAAATCCTCAATACCTCTAACAATCCACTCGATAAGTTACAAAGTGCCTTGGCGGCACAAAATATTCCGCTCAATCTAGAGGCGATCGAAGCCCAGATTCGTAACGCATTTTCGGTTGGATTGAATTGGGTAATTAGTTCTCTCCCTATCCTGCTACAGAATTATGTCACATTTATCATTATTCTAGTCGTTGCCTTTTTTATGCTGACTGATGGTGCAAAGTTGTGGCAACTAGCACTGAAGTTAGTTCCTGGTCAACATCGGCACCGGGTCGAGATCGCAGTGCAAAAAAACTTTGTCGGATTTCTTCGAGGTCAATTGCTAGTCTCGTCTTTGTTGGGCTTTGCTACATTTCTTATTTTCGCGCTATTTCAAATTCCATTTTCGTTTTTGCTTGCGGTTACGGTCGGTATTTTTGACTTGATCCCTGGTATTGGCGCAACGTTGGGCGTAATTTTTGTTGGCTTGATTATCTTAGTACAAAGTGGCTGGGTGGCGACACTTAAAGTATTAGCCATTTGTGTGATTCTGCAACAAATACAAGATAATCTAGTCTCGCCGCGTGTCATGCAAAATACTGTGCATCTCAGTCCGGTTGTGGTGTTTTTTGCGCTCTTAGTTGGGACGCGAGTCTCAGGACTACTCGGCATCTTCCTGTCTGTTCCGATTGCTGGCGTAATTGTTAGCCTATTAGATATTGAAGAAGCACAAGGAAGTTAGGTTGGAATGTGTCTTTGTCAACTTATCAACAACAAAATCACATCTAGTACAACGTGGCATAAGTCAACCTACTATTTTAAATTTCAGAGGTCAGACACTATTCTCACCGTCGCTAGTCAATGGTAAATGGATTTCCGCCACGTTGTACTAGGGAATAAGCAATAAACATCGCGCAGAGAATGCCGTAAAATCTCGACTAGCGCGAAAAATTAAGCGATTTTTTGTATAAAAACAACAAGCCTTGACAAACAAACGATGCGCCGAAAAGATAAGCGGGTGAACTAATTTGTGTGAAACAGATCAAATGGTAAGCAACGCCTGCCCGCAGCCAGAGAAAACCAGTAAGCCTGAAATGACTTTGTTGGCAAATGGTTATCGAGCTACTGCCAGGGTAACTGCAACAATCGCTACTGAAATTAGTGCAAACTGCGTCGGAAACACAGTTTTATTGTATTTCTCAAAAATCTCAATAAATTGTTCGGTAGCAAAGGGGATTCTAAGTTGTTCGCCTGTGGCAGAAGCGATCAGTAACTTTCTCATATTTTCTTCGTAGTTAACTGCTTCCAATTACCCTTCCACAGAAGCAATCCGCCTAATATTGTCAACATCAGCATCTGCCAGATATTAACCAGAGGTCCAAAACCAATCGAGGTTTCGATCACATCACGAATTTCATCAAAGGCAGCGTGATAGACAGTTACAACCGCAAGGCTTTGGGTAACTGTCCAAATATAGGCATAAACGATCGCATGCATCATACTAGGAATTAGACTGACACCCAACATAATTGCGATTGAAAAACCGATATTATCAATCAGCTTTTCAGTGATGCCCATGCCCACAAGCACAGGCAAATGCCATGCCCACCAAACAAATGCATGTATTAGCAGTGCTGTTCTGAGGCTGTATCGTTTTACCAAGTGCGGCAACATATAGCCTCGCCAGCCAAATTCTTCGCCAAAAGCTGGAATCAAAGTGCCGATAAAACGGAGTAGAAAGTTTCCGAGAATATCTGGAACGATCACCCCTCTAGGAATACTCCGCATTCCTAAGACTAATTCGAGAATTGAGGGAACAACCCAGACAAAAATTGCTATTGAAAAGACAGCTAAATAGTGTTTTGATTTACCCCAACTCCAGCCAGCCTTAGAAAACCCATCACGGAATAGATAGCGACCCGCAATATAGGTGGCAACTGTGACCATGATCATTGGCAATGAGCTTAAGCCCATATTTCTCATAAGTGCCCAAAAAACAGCACTCAAAAACTGCTAGAATGTATTCCTACTATACCTTTCAGCCATTTATTTTAATGCTTGCCTTCAAAACACCCTGTCTCAAGGAAGTATACGGATTCGGCAAGG
>JBGSVR010000526.1:0-1523 GCA_041752855.1 Thermosynechococcaceae cyanobacterium | reverse complement strand
ACAAAACATAGAGCAGTCCTAAAATGAGCTTCACTGGATGGGCATTACCCCAATCAAAAAAGTAGAAGCTGTCAGTCCCCGCATTATTCTCTGAAGAGAGTTAATTCTTACTATTGCATAGGAATTTAGGATTCGCCACTGCTTTAAGGCCGCTGGAGTTTCGCCTTGAGGTGTTAGGCGATCGCAGTTCAAGCCCAGAAAGACTAGCATGTTGAAACAGTACGCCAACGGGCATTAAAGCCTTAGGGACATCAGCGCGATGAATCAGGTTGACTACCTTCGGGTAAGTTTAGTAGATCGATGCAATTTTCGATGCCAATACTGTATGCCGGAGGGCGAAAACCTCACGTTTTTGGCACGACCTGAGGTTTTGACCACGGCAGAACTGCTAAAGCTGCTGCGCGAAGTGATGATGCCTGCTGGGTTTACGCGCTTTCGCTTAACGGGGGGCGAGCCGCTGATTCGAGCGGATGTAGTGGAAATTGTGAGGGAAATTTCTGCGCTCCCAAACCTGCAAGACCTTTCTATGACCACCAATGGCTTTCTGCTAGGGGGCATGGCTCAGGACTTATACGATGCAGGGCTACGGCGAATCAATATCAGCCTCGATTCTTTAGAACCAGAAACCTTTAACCAAATTATTGGCTACCACACTCATACGCCAGCCGCACGGTGGCAAAAAGTCTGGGATGGCATTCAAGCGGCCTATGAGGTTGGGTTTAGTCCGCTGAAGCTGAATGTGGTGGTGATTCCTGGGGTAAATGACCATGAAGTGCTGAATTTGGCAGCATTAAGCCTAGAGAAAGAATGGCACGTTCGCTTTATTGAATTTATGCCCATTGGCAATGCCGACCTGTTTGGAGAACGCGGCTGGGTTGCTTCTGAGGACTTGCGTCAGCAGATTCGCGATCGCTGGGGTTTAGAAACCAGCCAGGTACGCGGCAATGGCCCAGCGGATGTGTTCCGCATCCCTGAAGCAAAGGGAACCCTAGGGTTTATCAGTCAGATGTCAGAATGTTTTTGCGATCGCTGTAACCGGATGCGTCTGTCTGCTGATGGCTGGCTCCGGCCTTGTTTACTCAATGAAACGGGTCAGATTGATCTCAAAACCAGGCTACGGAACGGTGTAAGCATTGAAGAGATGCGCGATCGCGTCCTGGAATTGCTGGCATTAAAGCCCGAAATTAACTACAAGGGTCGTGATTCAGGCACCGTAAATCAAATCTATACTCGCACCATGTCCCAGATTGGGGGTTGAGACTAGAGTAAGAATTTTGCATTAGGACTCTAGACTGGAGAATGGCGTTCACCCCAGCAAAATGCGTACCATTGCCGAAATTAATGACAAAATCCAGCGGGGTTCCGTTGTCGTTTGGACTGCTGAACAGCTCAAGGCTCGTGTGGCTGAAGTGGGCATTCCCCAAGCCACGACGGAAGTAGACGTGATTGTAACGGGCACTTTTGAACCGATGGAGTCTTCTGGAGCCATCCTGAACCTAGGCCATACCGACCCGCCGATCAAA
>JBGSVR010000525.1:0-2803 GCA_041752855.1 Thermosynechococcaceae cyanobacterium | reverse complement strand
CAGCCCTTAAATGTGCTGCTGCTCGGACGCACAGGGGCAGGCAAAAGCAGCCTAGTCAACACGCTCTTTGCCCAAGATCTGGCAAAAGTGGACGTACTGCCCAGCACCGATCGCCTCCAGTCCTATGCCTTTGAAACCCCCACGGGCGAAACCTTGCTGCTGTGGGATTCACCAGGTTATGAGCAGGTCAAGCAAGCGCAGTACGCTCAAGCCTTACAAGAAAAAGCAGCGACCGCAGACTTAGCGCTCTTGGTGACACCCGTTAATGACTCGGCGCTTCAAATGGATTTAGATTTACTTACCCTTATTCATCAGCAAAACCCAGATTTACCTATCCTCACCGCCGTCACCCAAGTTGATCGCCTTAGACCCCTGCGAGAATGGGAACCACCCTACGATTGGCAAAACGGCGATCGCCCCAAAGAGCAAAACATCCGTGAGGCCGTCCAATACCGAGCCGACTTACTCCAGCCATTCAGTGCCACCGTGCTACCCCTCGTCACCGAAGACAGCACCCAAGGGCGACTTTCTTGGGGCGTACCCGCACTGTCTCAAGCCATTCTGGGCACCGTTGAGCCAGCCAAACAGCTTCGGCTCAGCCGATTTCTGCGCGACCTTGACACCCGCACCCAAACGGCGGCGGCACTCATAGACCGCTATGCCTTCCAGATGGGGACTGCTCAGGGCATCGCCGCTCTGGTTAAAAGCCCTGTCCTCAAGTTTTTATCTACACTCCTAACGGGTTCTCCCGCCCTCGCGATTGTTCTTGCCGAAAGGCTGCCGATTGAGCAATCGCCTGTGGTGTTGAGTAAGCTGCAAATGGCCTATGAGCTGTACACCCTTCTGTCTCCTGCGGCTTCATTGCCTACCGAACTGCTGACCCTTTGTCCGCTGATCCTAGAATCTTCTGCGCCCGTTGCTCAAGAGGCTTGGGCATTAGGGCATACCTTAATTGAGCATTGGACTGAGGGCGATCAGGTGGGTCAGGGCGGTCGCCTTACCCCCACCCTGTCTGAGCGATATAGATTTTATCTATACAGCGTACAAAATCACAAACCATGAAATTGATTGAGCGCTTCATTGCCTCTTTTTTTGGGCAGACTAATCTGTAGAGAAAGTCTTAGATTCAGAACCTGTTGTTTCGTCTTGCCGACAATCTCTCCTGAGATGAGATCAACATGCTGCCGTCTTGACAGGCTCTAAGGGGCTGCAATCAGCGGATGAATTGTTCAGCATTGACCCAACCACTCCCAGCCTTTTAAAGCTTTTGCCAAAGCATATTTCTTAGAATGCCATGAACAGAGAAAACACCGACAGCCACGTTTTGATCATCTATGACCAACCTGAGCCACGCCAATTTCTCTTAAAGTCTGCCACCTACTCTCTAGGCAGAGACAAGCACAACTCCATTGTGATTCCAAATCGAGGCATTTCTCGCCAACATGCCCTGCTGCTGCGGATGCCGATGCCGCAACAGGGAGGCTATCGCTATCGCATTCTGGATGGAAACGCCTCTGGCAAAGCAAGTCTGAATGGCATTAGCATCAACGGGGTTGCCTGTACAAACCACGACCTAATGCCTGGAGATAGAATCCTGGTTGGGGGGTTAGTTCAGATTGAATACCAAATCTTGAGCATTCCCACCAGCGGTAAATACTTTGACTATCTTAAAATTCAGGATCCGACGTATCACAGTATTAAAGCTAAGCCCCTTAACGCCAGCGAAACCTTTGTCAACATTGAGGAATTGCAGCTCAATGAGCTGATGAGTATGAGCCAAAATGTCTTAACGCTAGAAGATTTAGAAGATGATACGCCTGCGACAGAACTGTTTAACAATCGTGTTTAAGGCTCCCCTCAGCTCATGTTGACCTTGCCTGTGCCTCTCACTACAGAAGAAGTTGCACCTATGTCTTTGACCAAAGTCGTTCAGACTTTAGCAGAACATTCAGAATCAGATCGCATCTGCAAACTGCTGTATTGGGTTTATACAGGGCGATGGGAAGCGACGTCTGAGCAGTTAGGCCCGTCTATGATCGGTCAAATTTTGCCCGCCTTAGTGAAGCGAACGCCTTCCTACGAGGTGCTAGAACGACGACTCTATAAAGCCGCTTCGGTGCTCAACAAGCCGGAGCGGTACAGGCAAATCGCCAAGATTATTTTGCAAGCCTGTACAGGTCTATATCTTTGTGATGCGGCTCCATCGTCTCCTTCGGCGAGTCAGTTTTTAACAGCCGCCGCTGCGACAGAAGACTCTGCCGAAGACGCACTGCCAATGACCACCATTGCGCAACCCGATCGGTTTGAGTTACGCCGTCGCGTTATGCAGCAGGTGCCGCCCCTCAAGGTCAAAATTTTGCTGTTTTCGGTGCTTCGGCATCCCTTCTCTTTTGAAAACCTGGACTGGAAAGCGCTCAAGGCTCAATCTTTGGATAGTTGGTTGGCAGAGCTAACAGAAACGTTTCCTGCGATCGATGTACTGGAAAAGAAGCTGTTTAATCAGGCCGCCGATCTAAAACGGCTTGACCAAGGCGCTCAAATTGCCGAGGCAGTGGTGCAGGCACTTCGCCTTCAAGTTCCTTGATTTTTATTTTCCATACCTATTTTCTGTAGCTGTTGTGGCATTATGAAGCGCGCTAACCCCATCCCAGAGAAAATTTTGGTCTCAGATACACAGACGCTGCTTCAGATGTATCACCGAGGGGTTAGAAATTTTCAGTCGCAATCTTTGCGTAATTTAGACCTTACGGGATTGGACTTAATTGATGTCGATTTTTCCCACGCGAATTTATCGGGAAGTGAC
>JBGSVR010000524.1:0-7956 GCA_041752855.1 Thermosynechococcaceae cyanobacterium | reverse complement strand
AGAAACACAACAGCAGGGCCAGCAATCACAATCATTGCCAGCATGGTGAGCTGAAAAATAACTTCAAAGTTAATGGTCGAAAAGACATTTAGAAAATCAAACATTCCGGCAACTAACATCGTTCGTCCTTCCAGGATGGGTCTACAAACACAATTGATAATCGTACTGCCGCAAGCCTTGGTGAACCGATGTAGACAACACAATGCCGCTCGGTGTGCTTAGACAGCCGCTTGAGTCATCATTGTACCAGCGTTGTTCTCTCACCAAAGGGTTTAATGCAATTTTGCAATACGTCTAGCTGCTGAGTTTTGCTCAACCCA
The DNA here is from genome assembly GCA_041752855.1 of Thermosynechococcaceae cyanobacterium. GTDB lineage: Bacteria > Cyanobacteriota > Cyanobacteriia > Thermosynechococcales > Thermosynechococcaceae > JAAURS01. Next base: position 7,636 of record JBGSVR010000524.1, on the reverse strand, counting down.
ACCTTAAATCGACGTGAGTATCGACTTCGCTCAGCCCAGGAGTTTTGCTGCCGTTTTGGGTTTGGATACGGCGATCATAGTTGCTGTAGCCGGAGATGAAGCCTTGGAGGTGGCCGGTTTGGTGGAGGAGGGTGGTGAGGAGGTCGTAGTAACCGTAAGCAAGGCTTTCAGAGGTGGCACGGTAGGCGGTGTCTGTTAGGTTTTGGCTGTATTCGGTGTTGTCTCAGGGGGTGGGATCGATGTACCAGCCGCGACCGTTGGCGTCCGTATCTAAGTAGAGGGTGCCTGCTTTTGGGCGACCTGTGGGGTCGAAGCCTGTGATGTGGACCTCGGCGAGTTGGCCTGTGGGGAGATCGGTTATCTCGATGTTGAGGTTAAATGGAGTTGTCCCCTGGAGGAATTCTAGCTAGGTGGGTACTGTTGTGTTTTGGAGGCTGAATTTATGACTGCTGAGGAGTTGTTGCAGCATTATGCTGCTGGAGAGCGGGATTTCAGGAGCAGCGGTTTGAGCTACATTGGCGACGCTGTTGCTAATGCTGACTTGAGTAATGTCAATTTTAGTGGGTTGAATTTGAACGACTCCTATATGGAGGGAGTCAATCTGAGCGGAGCTATGTTGACATAGAGAGCATCAAGATAAAGAATTGGGTACACCTCATCCAAGGGGCGACATTGCCAAGCTTTAACCTCTTCTGTGACGCTATCGGTGACGTCACTAATCAGGGCTGGCGATATCTGAGCACCATAGGGTTCTTCAAGTTGGGCACTGATGTCTCGAATGCTCAGGCCACGGGCATAGAGCGCTAGGATTTTCTCATCAAGTCCCGCTAAGCGCTGTTGATGTTTGGGTACCAGCATAGGTTCAAATTCACCATTGCGGTCGCGGGGGATGGATAGTTCCATTGCGCCATGCTGGGACTGCACGGTCTTTTTGGAATATCCGTTTCGGCTATTGGAAAGGGAATGAGTGCTCTCGTTGGTTTCCTCGGAGCATGAGGCATCTAACTTAAGATGATGAGTCAGTTCGCCTCCTAGAGCACGTTCAATTAGCCGTTGGCTGAGTTGTTTGAGTAATCCTCCCTCCCCTAAGATGTCTTCGGGGGTTCGATAATCTAGCAGCAACTCGTCTAGCAGCTCATCTGTACGGTTGGCTTCTTTCTTGGTTCTTGACATACTGCGGTCTCCTTTGTTGTAAGGATTTTAGACCGCTTACACAAAAGTCTGATCAGTCTCGCTGTAAATCTTTTAAATTCACCACCCAATACTCCAAGATGCCTGCGTCTGCATAGGCATCCTTTTTCGTCGTCAAATCTTTAGCTAGGGTTGTGTTGGAATATTCAATCAGCCAAAAAACATTTTCGAAGTAAGGATGGTGGTCTAAATAAACCGTGTCAAGAGGCTGCACCACCGCAATATCTGGCTGTGGCTAATTGTTCGGCAACGTAATGGGTCTTTCACGCACTTGTGCGCGCACTCCTAATCGGTTTTGCAGCACCTTAGAGAGGCGATCGCTGAAATAGGTATGGGGTTCTCTCTCTGGCGACATGACAACTAATTCTCCTTTCAATAATTCCACAGGCTGCTCGTCAAATATGCCTGACTCCACGGCCTGATGATAGCGATCAATCGTCCATTTATAGGTTGCAACGGTCATAACGGTTCCTCAAAGGAAGAAACTGAGTAATCTTTTCAAGCGTGGCTTACGGCATGGCTGAAGGGGGTGGGTGATTCTTAAACCCTCTGCCTTGCCGCACTTTGATACGCGCCTTCATCTAACCCGCAAACAGCTAACCGATCATTTTGGTCACAGCGATTAGTAGGACCTGAGCGAATGGCACTATCCAACGCTCTAAGTCGATCGGGTACCGCCGGATGGGTACTCAAGATGGTAGGGCTACCACCACTGCCTCGAAGTAGTTTGCGCATAAATGCAGGCATTGCGGAAGTGGCATAATTTGCATCGCGGATGGTTCGCAGCCCCACCTGATCGGCCTGATACTCGTCTGTTCTGCTAAGGGGGCGACGCACCAGCAAATCAACCCCAATACTGGCAAGTTGGCGGCGACGTTCTCCGAGCAGTGCAGAGGCTAGTCCTTGGGCAAGCATAGACTGCCTCATTTGCCCTAGCAGATGCTTGGCCTCAATGTGCCCCATTTCGTGAGCGATCACGCTGGCAACCTGTGCTTCATTGTCTGCGGTGCTTAAAAGACCTGTTGTGACATATACATAGCCGCCCATTGTGGCAAAGGCATTTACGTTTTTATCTTGCACGACAAAAAAGTTATAGGGGAGCCTTGCACGGCGATTAAACGGAACAAGTCGCTGTCCAATGCCCGTTACATAGCGATTTAGCCCAGAATCTGAACTGAGCCGCACGCCTTGAGACAGCAAATTTTGGTGCATTTGAGCGCCGATCTGCATCTCTTGCTGGTCTGACAGGTTTGATAGCTGCCCAGCTTGCATCCCACGAAAGAGCAGATCCCCTAACGGAATGGCCTGGGCTGAGGTAATGGCGGCACAAGACAATAGGGCGATCGCCACAAATGATATGACTCGGTTCAGCCAACGCCGATGGACTGAAAACAGTTTTTTGGGAAATCGAAGGCTATCTCGGATCATAATTACCACAGACAAGTTGATAAAGCAGCCAGCAAATGTAGCTAAAGACGAGATCTCAAATTGGGATGTTTCCGGTTTCTCTTAAAATCACCGCGCCACTGCCAATCATTCCTAAACGCGCGTTATTGGCCTACAAGTCATGATAGTCTGGCACCAGATTCGCTGCTGTACGTTTATTGTCTCTCATTTTTTTGGCGCAACATCATGGCATTTTTAGATAAAAAAGGCCGACTATTTGGCAAAATCAGCATTTTAGATCTCGGTTTAGCCTTGCTATTGCTGGTAGTTTTGGTGGGCGGCTTTATTGTCCCTGGCAAATCGGGTCAATCGGCAGTGCAGGCGCAGCTCAACACAAAATCAATTGAAATTGATGCCATTGTGATCGGCTTTAACGCCAGCAAGCCAACCGATATCTTAAAAGAAGGGGACAGCACCAGCATCATTATTCGCAACCAGCCCTACGGCGAAATTCAGCTTAAAAAGATTCAGCAGTTGCCTAAAACCGTGACGGCTTCTCAACCCAACGGCACTGTCAAAGCCTTCCCCGATCCTCGACCTGAAAGTCGGTTCTCTAATAACCTCGTTTTGACTCTAGAAGGCAAAGGACAAGTTACCAAGGAAGGGCCTGTGCTGGGCAACATTCCGGTTAAGGTGGGCGTACCGATTGATCTAGATGGCAAGCTTTATAACTTTCGCGCCAGCATTATTGACGTGCGCGTCAAAGAATAATTGCTACAAAAAACGCCGCACTGGAAACCCAATGCGGCGCTTATACTTCAAAGCCAAAAACGGAGAGGGAGGGATTCGAACCCTCGGTACGATCTAAACCGTACAACAGATTAGCAATCTGCCGCTTTCGACCACTCAGCCACCTCTCCAGGTCGGCAAATATAACAATAGCAGATTTCGTCTCAAATCCAATAGGGTTTGAAGGTGTGATTTAAGCTTTAGGAGCGAAATCTACTCCAACTTTCCAAACCACTGCACTTCAACTGACGGTTTAGCCCATGAGTGTCCCTGAATTTTTAGAAGCCCAACATCCCTTCGTTCAATCACTCTGCCATGACAGCGATCGCCGCTTAGTCCAAAATTTTCAGCAGCGTCCTGATGAGGGTCGGTTTTTTACCGCAATTTATTGTCGGTACAGTGGGCTAACCTATGTCTTAATCCGCAATATGGCGCGTGCTGCGCTGCAAACGGATTATCTGTTTGCGAGGGTCTGGCGCAATATCTTTTTTGAGCTGACCTTCCTGGATGTGAGTGAACCGGAAGGAATTGTCGCCATGGATGACTTTTCACTTCAAACCTGGATTTTTAACAAGGCGGCTTTGTGCGTCAACCAAGAAGAAGCGCCCTCCATCGAATCGGTGCAGTATGCCCTCAACGTGGCACCGCCGCCCCTATGGTGTTACCTCCAAACGGCACTCGATCAGCTCCCAGCATTCCATCGGCTGGTCTTGGTTCTTTCCCAAACCTTTCATTGGTCAGAGGCGCGGATTGTGGGCTTTTTGGAGTCTGAAGGGCAGGTGGTTGAGGAGAAGGCGATCGCCCAAACTCAAGCTGAAGCCTACCAACAGCTTATCGAAATACTGCCTCAAGATATTCAGGCCATCTATAGCCTTGGTGGCAATCCATAGCTTCCGGTTACGGAAAACACACGACGACTGTGGCTGATGGGTCGTGACCGGGTTCAACGTCAGGCAATCAAAGAGTTGGAGGCGTTACAAAATGCTAGGGAGCGTCTGGTTCCTGGAATCATTTTGCCCGCCGCCAGTTTAATTTGGCGCGGCTCCACAACCTCCACCTTAGAAAAACTGATCGCCTTTGTAGAACTTGATTTGAATTTGAGTTTTCTAAGATCAGCTGATCGGAACATTAAAGAATGCGATAAATCAAGGATTGAGTTGTTGCACATTAGCAACGTTTAAAGATTTCTGAATGCGTTTAAATTTTTGTTGACGAATCTTTTCATCAAATTTTGCAAGCACTTCATCCAACTGTAACCCTACTTCTTCCATTTCTAGACGAGCACGTCGCAAGTTACCCAAAAGACGCTGATCGACGGATGAATTTGGCATTGGCTGGTCTGTCATAGTAACTCCCACTCAATTCTAATTTCCTGAATACTTTGCTCTAGTGCTGGTAGTTTGGCTTCTGTGTTTTCTATGACTCGTGTTGTTAGCTTTAGCATATCCTCTGGAACGTGAGGCTGAACATTCAAAATCCGAATTTGTAGACTCGAAAATTGAGAAAACCGCTCAGTTGCTTGTTCTGCAACACTTTGAAGGTCGTCAAGGTAGATAATGGTTCTTTCTGTTTCACCAAATGTCTCTAATAAGGAAAACTCGGCAGATCTGGCATTGTCGATAACATTAGCTAATTGTCTCTTCAGTCTCCAGATTGTCTCGGAGATGTTGGATGGAAGTTTTGCCATAACTGTGATGCCAAAAGCAATCTCTACTTTTGGCAAGAGATTACCATTAAACTTGTATGCTTAATTCAAATGGGCTGAAAAATGATCGCCTTTCCACTCCGCCTAGATCAGAAAAACCGATCCCTCTCCTAACAAAACAAAAAGCGATCGCCGTTTCAGTCTTGAAATCAAAGCGATCGCCTGCTACCATGCCGCTTTAGCGCTGACACACTACAAAATAAAGCGGTCGGTGTAATATACACCGACCGCTTTATTTTTGAATATATATTATTCAGTCAACTAAGCAGCAACAGCGACAGGCGCAACAGCAGCGATTGGATAAACGCTTACTTTTTTGCGGCTTTTGCCTTTGCGCTCAAAGGTCACAACACCATCAGAGAGTGCATAGAGCGTGTCATCATTTCCACGACCTACATTTTCACCCGGGTGAACTTTAGTGCCGCGCTGACGAATGATGATGTTTCCGGCACGAACGACTTCGCCACCATACTTTTTGACGCCCAGTCGCTTTGCGTTTGAGTCGCGACCGTTACGTGTACTGCCTGTACCCTTTTTATGAGCCATTGTTACCTTCCCTTATTTCACGCTAGCTAATATATCTGACACTTATCAAATCAAGCAACGGTTGATTCAACCTTGGGTTCAACAGCTTCTAGAGCTTTGCCACCCACAGAAATAGAATTAATCATGAGCCGTGTTAGCTCTTGACGGTGCCCCTGCTTTTTACGGGTTTTCTTTTTGGGCTGCATCTTGTAGACAATAATCTTTCTGTCTCTGCGATGCTCCATAATGGTGCCCTCTACGACGGCTCCTTCTACCAAGGGTCGCCCTACGGTTACGGTGCTACCGTCACTTACCAGCAAGACCTGATCGATAGAGACGCTTGCATCTACATCATCATGCAAAAGCTCGATGTCGTAAAACCGACCGGTTTCTACTTTGAGCTGTTTTCCGCCCGTTTCAATAATTGCGTATGCCATAATTCACCTTATTTTTGTTCCGCCGTACAGGTACTTGGTTGATAACCGTGGCTGATGACCAAGTTTATAAAGTCAGTTCACCTGATCCGAGCGAGCGCAATCACGCCAGTTATCTATAATCCTCAATTTTGAGGCTGATTGTCAAGTCTCAAAATTAACCTTGCTTCAATTTCGATCTACTTAAACAAAACAGGACTCTACAGCTAGAGTCCTGTTTGTCTATTGAAGTGAAATCATTGCCACAACTTGGACGCAGACATCAGTCAGCACCTATTGTTAGAACGTAAATGTTGTTCTTACTACAGGCACAAACTCAGCACTGTTGCGCTCGTTATTCTCTGGATTCAACAGAACAATAACCCCTGGTGTAATCGTGATATTGCCATTCACCTTGAACTTATACAGCGCCTCTAAGTGAAGGTTCATATCACAATCTGCTACAGCATTTTGGCTTGAACCTGACGCACCACATCTGGAGACGTTGCCACCAACAATCCTAGGCTGTTGACCAATGATCAACGCACCCATATTGCCAGGAATCAAGAGATCAGGGAACACTAAAGAAGTAGCCCAGTTCAGCACTGTCGCAGATCGGTTGTCGATAGTTGATTCAGCAAAGGTGACGCCACCCCAACCGGAAATATTGAGCCACTTTGCTACTTTCCAAGTGAATTCAAGCCCTGCTGAGTTTGATTCAGTCCCGACGTTACCGAAGGGGCGACGGGCAAGGTTACTTCCCGTTGAGCCTGTTAAGTTTGCTGAAGTTGGATCTGCAATTCCCTCTTGAAACGCATGAACATAAGTAAGACCTAATCCAAGGTTTTTGAACGGCTTAAATTCTAGTTGAGCTAAAGCAGAATATGTTCCACCAAAAAGTCCACCTCTTGGCCCAACGGAATTTGTCGGGCTATCGGCAAGATAGCCAACCGAGACAGCGACCTTATCTGAAAATTTATAGTTGGCAATGACCCCAGCTCCGCCATCACTGAAGCGATAGATTGGGTTAAACCGACCAAACCTAGAAAGGGAGCCGTTAGCACTACTGGATAGAAACGGGTTAAATGTATCACCAACGAAGTCGTTGTACTCACCAGAGTTTGCAATGACGGTCACTTTGGCTTTTTTGCCAATGTTAAAGCGATACCAAAGATCATCTAATTCAAATTGGTTATTGTTGTCTCCGTCATATCCCAGCCGCGCCATGTTAGTTCCACTTACAGTCGAGAAACTTTCGATGTCCCGTGCTTGAAGCCTGACGCGCAAACGATCTGTACCGTTAAAGCTAGTATCAAAGTTCAAACGGGCACGGTTGCCAAAAATAGGACGAGCATTCAGGGGAACTCTAGCCTGATTCGCAGAAACGGCTCTACGGTCGTCACCTGAAAACACCTCAGATACAACGAAAAGGACTTCACCACTAAGCTTGGTAGTGGTTGAGAACTGCTGGGCTTCAAGAGTCTTGGTACGGGCTTCTAAGCCATCCACTCGACCTTTCAGGGTTGCAAGCTCAGTTCTAAATTCTTCTTGCAGTGCTTTAACGGCTTCCAGATCTTCTTTGGTGGCAAACTTATCGCTAATTTGGTCTAAGCAAGCGTTGAGTGCA
>JBGSVR010000523.1:0-6131 GCA_041752855.1 Thermosynechococcaceae cyanobacterium | reverse complement strand
CCTAGCTTTTACGATGCAGCAGAAGACGGTTAAGAAGATTAAGGGAACTTCATTGTGGTAGCAAGTCCTCCTCAGGTAAAAACAGATTTGGTGTCGGGCAGACGCCTGTACTGGATTTTATCCAGTGGTTTGTTTATTAATTCGTTCATTTCCGATTTTGTAGGAGATCGCCTCAGCCAGCCGCTGGAGAGCTTTACGCTGCCCTTTGGGATCACGATGGGGTTGGTCAGTGCCTTGGGCTATTGGGCGGTGCCTTGGCTGCGAAAGCTCAAAGCAGGTCAAGTAATTCGCGAAGATGGGCCACAAAGCCACCTCAAAAAAGCCGGAACCCCAACGATGGGTGGCATCTTTTTTGTGCCTGTGGCGCTGTTGCTGAGTGTGGTGTGGGCTTGGACTACGGGCACTCAGGCGATTGAGGTGACGGCGGCGGCGTTGCTGACTATGGCGCTTGGCTTTGTCGGTTGGTTAGATGACTGGCAGGTGCTTCGCAAAAAGTCTAATAAGGGGCTATCTGCGAAGGTTCGTTTGTTAATCGAGTTTGGGGCGGGTGGCGTTTTTGCCCTTTGGCTTTTGTTGACAAAGCCCAGTATTTCTACCCTATTGCTTCCCTTTGGTGTGGCACTGCCCATTGGGGTTCTATTTTTGGGTTTGGCTATTTTTGTGGTGGCAGCAGAAAGTAATGCCGTTAATTTGACGGATGGGATGGATGGGTTGGCAGCAGGGACTACGGCGATCGCCCTGTTTGGGTTAGGCCAAATTATTGCGCCTGAGTACCCGGGGCTAATGCTGTTTTGTGCCTGTATGAGCGGTGGCTGTATTGGGTTTTTAACTCACAACCATAACCCCGCAAAAGTTTTTATGGGCGATACGGGTTCTTTGGCACTTGGGGGCGCACTGGCGGCGGTCGGTTTAATCAGCAATTCGCTATGGGCTTTGCTGATTGTGAGTGGCCTATTTTTAGTAGAGTCTTTGTCTGTCATTGCCCAGGTCACTTACTACAAGTCAACAAAGGGACCTGATGGAGTTGGTAAGCGGTTATTTAAGATGGCTCCTATTCATCACCATTTTGAGCAGTCAGGATGGTCAGAATCTCGTGTGGTTACAACGTTTTATGGGGTGGTAATAGCGCTGGCGCTCATAGCACTAAATCTGAGCCAGTTTGCATAGAGTACAAGACTCCGTAAATCTAGAGGGTAAACCCGTTGAAAACGGATTCAATTTTTTATAGGATTTTTCAAACCGCTCCTGGAATTTTCTTTGAGCTACTGGGGGAGTCTGCTGATCGGGGGCAAGACTATGTGTTTCGCTCGGTTGAGGTGAAGCAGCTTTCCTTCAGGCTTGATGGGGTATTTTTGCCCCAACCGGATACACCTGATCAGACTGTTTGGTTTGTAGAGGTGCAGGTCCAGAAGGATCCTTACTTTTACCATCGTTTTTTTGCAGAGATTTTTCTATTTTTCGACCAGTATCCTCAAACGGCTGACTGGAAAGCGGTTGTGTTGTTTGCTAAACGTTCTGTTGAACCAGACCAGGCTCAGCTTTTTCGCACGCTGCTCGACAGTAAGCAAGTTCAGCGCGTTTATTTGGACGATTTGCAGGGTGTTCCCACAAATTCGTTGGGCGTGGGTTTACTTCAGTTAATTGGGGCTAAACCAGAAGTGGCGGGGGTACAGGCAAAAGCACTCGTAAAAAAGGCACGTCATCAATCTCAACCGGAGGCAAACCAACAAAAAATTATAGAATTGATTGAGACGATTATGGTCTATAAGTTTCCGACGTTAAGCCGAGAGGACATTGAGAAAATGTTTAGCCTAAGTGAACTGAAGCAAACTCGTGTTTATCAAGACGCGCTAGAAGAAGGGCGGCAGGAAGGGCGGCAGGAAGGACGGCAGGAAGGGCGGCAGGAGGGTGAACTGGAGGGACGACGGAAGGAGGCTTTGGCGATTATATTGAGGCTTTTAAGCCGAAGACTTGGTTCTCTTGAATCTATGCTTGAGGAACAAATTCAAGGGTTGTCTTTAGCTCAGTTGGAGACGCTGGGGGATGGGTTGTTAGAGTTTACGAATGTTTCGGATCTACAGGATTGGTTAAGATCGCACGTTTAGCGGCTGTATGCTGGTGCAAAACCAGTGGATTGATTTCACAACTATTACAGACAATATTGGAACTCTTTCACTTATGCTTTGGTGGCAACTAAATTGAGGCTAATGAGTGTATCGAGAATTCTTAGGCTGCTACAGTCATTAAATAAGTTGAATTCAGAAACTTGTTCAATCTCGCTGAATCCTGCTTCTTGAAGGTACAAAGCTAAAATTTCATAGTCGAAACCTGCATAATGTACATCATACTGATTAGTCTGACCACCAAATATAATGCGCATAATATGATGGCGTTCATGTACAGTAAAATTTGGATTTAAAAATAGCCAGCATAATGTTTTCAAGTCTGGAACACTGATGAGCAACTGACCACCAGGCTGCAAAACTCGATGCCACTCTGAGAGTGTTTTGATAAGTTTACTATCTAGTCCATAATGAAAATGCTCTACAACATGACTGGCATAAATAACAGACACTGATTCACTTGCAATTGCGTCAAGACATGAAGCGTCAGATACAATATCGACTTCTAGACGTTTTTCAACGTCCAGAATTTTCCAGTCTTGATGAGATTCTTTGCCACCGATGTGCAGCTTTATATTTGGCATATTAAATTTTAAAAATTAGGTTTATTTAACATTTTCTGAAAGAATTGAACGAGTCAGGGTTCTCAAACTATGATGTAGAGGCTATGACTACTTTGCAATATGAATTGCCCACATTTCACGATAAGCATTTTCCATCTCATGAGTGAACTGCTTTGCATTCCATAGTGGTGAGGTATGTCGAGATTGCTTGAGCTTCCACGATACTTGTTGTCGCAGAGTTTCATCTTGGCCTAGCCGAGTACCCCATTCGACGTACTCTTCATCTGTCCAAGCAATGCCCTCTGTCACGCCAACATTCATCATGAATGCATAGCTATTTCGGGCTGAGAACTGTTGACCTACTCGTGTAACCAGCGGTATGCCAGCCCAAAGCGTCTCAAGGGTAGTTGTGGCTCCGTTATAGGGATAGGTATCTAATACCACGTCTGCAATCTGGAGGTTAGCGCGATGAATATATTCATTTTCAGCCTTAGGCAAGAAGTGCAGTCGATCAGGCGACACGCCTTCTTCATCTGCAATTTTCAGAAAGAAACTGTTCAGAATACTTTCATCACCTAATCCTTTTAGAAGAAAGTAGCTATTGGGGACTTCTCGCAAAATTTTCATCTGTAACCGAACAATATGCGGGTTTCGTTTTAGCCCTACTTGACTACTCCAGTAAATAACAGCATCTTCAGAAATATTTAGATCAGATCGACGTAGTGTTGGAACATCCAATTCAAATCCAGTGACAGCAATATAAGTGCTAGGGAGCCGCCAAATTTTTTCTTGATAGTATGCTTGGGCATCGTCTGCTAAAACGTAGGGATCGGCGATAAAGTAGTCGATGGTGGGTAAACCCGTAGCATCGTATCCTAACCATGTTGCTTGAATTGGGGCTGGCTTGAATGCCATAATGGTACAGGTCTGATCTAACGTGACGCTATCTAGGTCTATTAAGATATCTAGTTCGTCATCACGAATTGTTTTAACAGACTCAGCAATGTCGCTAGTAAGAATTCTAACTTGGTCAACTTGATTTGCAAACCAAGTGTCAAAGAAGTGATTATTGGGGCGCTGGTGGACTAGATAAATATAGATTTCAAAGGCTTCACGATCGTGATATTGAAACAGCCAGCGGCTTAACCAGCCCACGGAATGATTTCTAAGTGTGCTGGCGACATATCCAATTTTGAGCCGCCTAGTTTTAGAGCCAAGGTTGACAGTTGGTGGCTTAATTAAGTCAGCAGAGTTAGTTTCGATGTTTTTGGCAAATAGCTTACTAACTTCATTTTGAATTCTTCGATTCTCGGCAATATTATCTTCTAAATAGAGAAAAATTCCTGTGATAACAATTAAATATCGAATTTGGCTAAGGGAGAGTTGAGTTGACTGATCTTGAATTAAATCTTCTATGATCTTCTTCATTTTAATCCCTGCCATTGGGATTTCATTCCAGTCGCCTTGATGCGATAAAACTCTAAATAAAATACAGTTTGCAAAAAATAGCTCTTTTGGCGTGTTACTCCGTCGATAAAAATCTTTGGCAGACTCGACTGCCTCTGCATAAGCATGGCAGTCAGTATAAAACTTTGGCAGATAGCCTAGGGCTGTAATATTCTCAGGTGCATACTTAAGACATAGCTTAATCAGCGCTATTGCAAAAAGGACTAGCTTCCGCTCACTTGCGTAAATCGCAGCAGCATCAATAATTTTTTCAACCCATTCTGCTTGAGAGGAAAAGTAAGGTAAACAGGCTTCAGCAAAAGAGAGGGTTTCAGCCGCTGGATGCTCTAGGACTTGATTGAACGTAGACATGATTAAATCTGAGTCAGCCGCAGCCGTTCCAGATTGAAGTAGTTCAATTATGCCGAATTCTTTTAGCGATATTTCTGTGAATTCTTCTAGTTTGATAGATAAATCAATCAGCTTAAGTAAATTTGTTAAATCTTGCGGCGCAAATTCACGAATATGATGCCGAATAGCCCACGCTTTGGCGTACTGTTTAATACTAGAAAGTCGATCTGATTCTATGTTGAGCACTTGTACGAGGCTGGAGAGAATGTCATTAGAATCTTCAGACTCTTGTTCTGCCGCTGCGCTTAGCCAAATTAACTGAGCCGTCTCTTCTTCACCTTGAAGTAAATAAGCTAAGCCAAGATACCAATAATTGACAAGTTCAGTTGGATTTGCCTGAATCGAAGCCTCAAGTGTTGGGATAAATTTTATATAGTCACCCTGTAACCAGAGTTGTTGCTCGCCTTCTTGCAAAGAATACATACTTTAGCTTTAAGCTCCCTCAACTATTTCTTAGTATGCCCAAATCTACAATGTTTTTATGCAAATATGGGTTTAAGCATACAATTATCTTGTTGATTGTATTCTGAGGTTTTATTTATTGACCGATTCACTGCTCCCCTCCCAGGAGTGGGGAGCATCTCACTTTTGCGATGAGTAATTATACTTAGAGTCAAAAGACTACTGTATCAGTACTTTTGAGAAAATTGAAGGTATTTTGCAGGGATCCAAAAGCCAGTTTAGTGCTTGATTTTCTCCTGAAAAGCCAGGTTTTTCGTTCAAGCATTTATACTTAGTGCAAAGGTGAGATGCTCCCCAGGAGTGGCTAGGGGAGGGTTAGTCAGTAGCGCTACAGAAACCCCCCACCCCGCCCTACGGCTCCTCCTAGGAGGAGATTGACTGCATTGCTTTAATTTAGGCTTGTATGTATACGGTATTCCTGAGAGCTATGGGAATTTTGTAAGTCAATCAACAAAGCATTAATTAATAATTTGGTAGCCACTAGGACACCCTAGCGGCGTTCCGCCACCACCTGACGGTATTGTCGCAGCGGTATTTAAAAGCTGAGTCTCTTGAGACTCGCAAATAACCTGCGTAAATGTGCCGCTCTGTAGCGTAACAGCAGCGGATAAAACCCTTAGTCCATCATCTTGTGTGTTTGCTCTTGCCACCGTGTCGGTTGCACTACCATAAGGAATTGAATAGGTATAAAACTTGCCGTTGATTTTGATGTCAAGCTTTATAATATTATCTGCAAAAGTCCCATATTCCCAACGATAAGCCTGCTGAGAACGGTTGATAGAACCAAGGGAGGACTTTGCCTCTGAACCCCTAGCTTTGGCAGCTTGATTAAGATAGCTTGGCAACGCAATGGTAGCAAGCACACCAATAATAACAACCGATACTAGTAGTTCAATTAACGTAAACCCCCCGCAAGATGCAGCAACTACACTGCTTGTAGGATTGCTGCGCCTCATCTTATTAACCTGCATGATGCCCTTCCTAACAAAATGCCTAAAACTTTAATCTCCATAAAAAATCACCAGGCAGAACTGGCCTGTCTGGTGATTTTTGAATTAGGTTCAATCTTGAACGCTAAGCGGTAGATTATACCTAGGATCGCCTTGCTTTAATACTAAGGCGGCAA
>JBGSVR010000522.1:0-3450 GCA_041752855.1 Thermosynechococcaceae cyanobacterium | reverse complement strand
CGTGAGTTCGACAGAATTCAATCCCCCTCATCCTCTCGGCCTCTTTCTCACGCTAAGGCTAGATATAAAATTGCTTACCATCATAGCAATCGAAATATCAGACTTGGGGTCTGTCCGCTAAAAACGAAGGAGACAGCGGATTGCGTCTTTTTAAGACACACTTACAATTCGGCAACCCAACTTGAACCAAGCGATGCTGCTACGCATATCTGACCATCTGACGTCATTAGACCTCTTTCACGAATATGACCCTCTCCCCCAGCCCCTCGCCCAGAACGGGCGAGGGGAGCCAGAATTAGCCCTTTTCCCCTGGTGGGAGAAGAGTAAAGCCCTTGGCTATAAAAAAGGGATGAAGGGGCTAGGATTGATGCAAGAAGTCTATTTTAGATATCGGGTGTTGCCGACGCGTGATGCTCAAGCGCCAACTGAAGGATTTTATCCACAAGGTCTGGAAAGGCGATCCCTGTGGCTGCCCACAGTTCTGGGTACATGCTGGTGGAAGTGAACCCAGGTAGGGTATTGATTTCGTTTAAGAATACTTCCCCTGTTTGCTCAACGTAAAAAAAGTCTACCCGTGAAAGTCCAGCCCCATCTATTGACTGAAAGGCTTGGATCGCCATCTCTTGAATGGTTTGCGCAATGTTCTGCGGCAGAAGTGCCGGAATCACCATCGCAGAGCGCCCCGTCGTATATTTTGTCTCGTAATCATAAAAGTCGCTGTCAAAAGTGATTTCACCAATCACTGAGGCTTTGGGATGATCGTTGCCCAATACCGCACATTCCACTTCGCGGGCAGCGGCAACACCTGCCTCTACAATAATGCGACGGTCGTAGCTGGCGGCATTATCAAGGGCTACTTCTAGCTCAGCGCGCGATCGCACTTTAGAGATGCCCACCGATGACCCTAGGTTGGCGGGTTTAACAAAACAGGGGTAGCCTAGCTCTGTCTCTAGGTGATCGCAGAGCTTAGTGAACACGCAAGGGTCTGACCAGATCTGCGATCGCGTGACGCCCAAATACTTGACCTGCGGTAGCCCTGCGGCTGCAAATAGGGTTTTCATGGCTAGTTTATCCATCCCCCCTGCGGAGGCCAACACCCCAGACCCCACATAGGGCACCTGCATCAACTGCAATAAGCCCTGAACCGTACCATCTTCTCCATTAGGCCCATGAAGGATGGGAAACCAAACATTAATGGTTGATGCCTCTGCCGGAAACTGCCAGCGATCTGAGGTTGCTTCTGCGCTTAGTGGCTTGCCGCTGGTGAGGACAGATTGAGCGGTTTCTCCTCCAATCCAGCCGCCATTTTTCTGAATGTAGACTGGCACAAGGTCGTATTTATCAAGATTGGTTGCCGTCTGAAGCGCCCGCGCAATCGAGCCTGCGGAAACAATAGAAACCTCATGTTCTCCAGAACATCCGCCAAATAACAGCCCAACCCGATGTTTTGCCACAGCTTTTCTCCGACCACGCTTCAAGATAGACTACCATATCAATCTTCTGAAACCGCTCTAGGAATGAATCTAAAGCGGTTCTATGGTATGGATCTAAAGCGGCGATCGCTACTGCGGCATAAAAATTCGCTCGAAGGGTTGTTTTCGGTAGCGTCGGTAGATATTGAAGTCGCTATCTAATGTGGCTACTGCTGCAATATCTAGCCGTTCTGAAATTGCAATTAAACTCAAATCCGCAAAATCTCCTGGCAAGTCTGCGTATTGAGTATTCAGTTCAGCAATCCGAGTAAAGTCTCGTGGCAAAAGCGGAACACATTGGTAAAGCTCCTTTGCGAGATCTAATAAAAATTCATTTTGAGTCCGCAAATCGGAGCTGAGTAACCACATCACTTCTGTGACACAGCTATGAGTGGTGATGAGCTGACTGGTACAACGTTCTAAAAAGCGGCAAACTTGCCCATGATAGTGGTCGCTAGCGCTGTAATACGCAATCAAGATTCCGCTATCAATTAGGCTCAGCGGCGGATAGGTCATGGGTGCCGTTGCTTCAGATAGTTGGCGATCGCCTGTTTGCGCGTTGAGCGTTCTGATAAGTCAGGCGGTGCATCTTGCAAAAGATTTTGAGGATGTCCACCCCGTCTTTCAACAAAAGTACTGTCTAAATTGAGGGCTAACCATCGTTCTCGAATCAGGCGTTTAACCAATTCACTTCGGTTAACCGCCACTCCGTGGGCGAGAATTTCAGCTAACTGTTGTTCTGTTTCAGGATCTAATTGAACGGTCAGCATGAAGTAATACCTGTATGACACGTACTACTGCTACTATATCCAATCCCCCCACTACACCAGTAGCAAGCTCTTGTATAAAGAATCAACACGACTGCTCGCCACCCTGCATAGGCTATCTGAGAATAGAACTATCAGTTAGTTTTTAAGTTCTAGTTTCAAACGCTAGGTTGATGCCATGCTGCTATCGCAGCTTAAACTCACCTCAGATCAAAAAATTGAGCATCGTATTCTGACCGCTGCGGAACACCTCTTTGCAGTCCAAGGCTATGAGCGCACCACCACCAAACAGCTTGCAGAACAGTCAAAAGTGGCTGAAGGCACGTTGTTTAGGCATTTTGAAAGCAAAAAAACTATCCTTGCCGCTGTGATGAGTCGGGGGTGGGACGCGCTCTTAGACGACCTCATTGAAACCCTCTGTGAAGTATCTGACTGCCAAGACATGGTGGGTCTATTACGGCATCGGCTTCAGGATGTGCATCGTCATGCCGACCTTATTAAAGTTTGTTTGCTGCAAACGCCGTTTCATCCTGAGCTTTGTGAAGCCATTCAGCAAAAGCGGCTAAAGCAGATGCTGGACGTCTTAGAAGCCTACATCCAGACCGGGATTGATCGCGGCTGCTACCGACCGCTGAAGGCTGCTAACGTTGCGCAGGTATTGCTCGTCATATTTTTGGGGATGAGCTGGTTTGATAATCCGCTGCTCAATGCCCAAGATATACCCCAAGCTGAAATCCAAATTTCTGAGACTTTAGCCGATATTTTGATGAATGGCTTACTGCTGCATTCTTAGCCCATTGATCAAAATAGCCCTTCACAAAAACAGCGCTGAAGTTTCAGCGCTGTCAACTTAATAAAACTGAAGAGGCAGAACCTACCCTTTAAAGCACGCCCATATTGGTTAAACCCAAAATGGCACCTGCGCCCAAAATGTGGCCGAAAGCCGTTGTGCCCAAGACGGCACCTAAGCCAAATCCGCCAAACATCGGAGAGGCAGGCATGGCTGCACCTGTGCTTTGATTTTTGATGGTCAGCTTGCCAAAGGCGATCGCCAGTACATTAGCAATCACCATCACGATGGCAACGTTAGGACTCCAATCTGCTGCTCTGACGGCAACTGCGAGTAGTGTGGGGGTAAACAAAGGTTTGCTCCTTGCGCGCTTGATGAATTTTTTGGATTCTAGCTGTTTTATTTATCAGAGAATGCAGCC
>JBGSVR010000521.1:0-2271 GCA_041752855.1 Thermosynechococcaceae cyanobacterium | reverse complement strand
GCAAAAAGTGGTCCTAATAAAGGGGCAAATGCTGACGTTTTGAACTGGGCTTTGACGCTTGCGTTCCCTGACTTAGGCAAGCAGGGCAGTCTGGGAGGCTTTGTGTTTGGACAGCCTTCTAAGGTGATTAACAACGATATTGCGGCACTGGAAGATCGAGATACTTCATTCCATATTGAGGCGTTTTACCGCTACCAAATTAATGACAACATCGGCATTACCCCTGGCATCATCGTCATAACGAATCCAGAACACAACAGCAGCAACGATACTGCCATTCTCGGCATTGTCAGAACCACCTTTAGTTTCTAAATGGCGGTCTAGGTGACAAAACAAGCGCTTTGGCGCTGTCATGCTGAATTTATGCACTTTTGTGAAGTCCACGGGCTGGCTGACCCTTCTATCAGCCAGCGTTGCTCTCAAATGGAGTGAGCCATGAACCAAAGTTGGAAAACGCTACAGCCTTACTTCCTCATTGCCCCCCAGACGATTGTTCTGTTTTTGTTTCTGGTGCTGCCGATTCTGGCGATCGCCGCCGTAAGCTTTTGGGACTTCAATGGCTACACCATGAGTCCGGCCTTCACCTTCAGCAACTATCAGAGCATTTTGACCTCTGGGACAACGCTATCTACCTATATCAATACCTTTAAGTTCGGCATTATCGTCTGGCTAACCTGCCTCCTGATTAGCTATCCGGTCGCCTACTTTCTCTCGTTCCACATCAAAAATTCAACCTGGCAAACCATTTGGTTTTTGATCTGTACGGTTCCCTTCTTGACCTCCAACATTATTCGCATGATTTCCTGGGTTCCCTTCTTAGGGAGAGAAGGAGTCGTCAACCAATTACTGATGGGTCTACACGTCGTCGATCAACCCCTAGAAAAGCTTTTGTTCTCAGATTTTGCCGTCATTTTGGCAATGGTGCATCTCTACGCCCTGTTTATGGTGGCACCCATCTTTAACAGCATGATGCGAATTGATCGCACCCTGATTGCCGCCGCTGAAGACCTTGGTGCGTCTCCATTGGAAATTCAAAAAAACATCATTTTGCCGCTGTCTGCCCCTGGTATTGCCATTGGCACCATTTTCATTGTGACCCTAGTAATGGGGGAATTTGCAACTGTTCAGCTTATGGGCGGCGGACAGGTCGCCTCAGTAGGCAAGCTCATCAAAAGCCAGATCGGGAGCTTACAGTATCCGCTGGCGGCTGCAAATGCGGTTGTGCTTTTAGCCGTCACGCTAATTTTGGTGTTTGGGATTTTGCGAACCGTTGATATTCGGAAGGAACTGTAGTCATGGCAAAACCAAAACGTCCGCTTTCGTACTACTTACTGGCAAGCTTTTTTGGACTGTTTGTGCTGTTTCTCTACGGCCCTATGTCCGCCATTTTTCTGCTGTCGCTCCAGGGATCAGAGGGCAGTCTCACGTTCCCGATGAAAGGCTTTAGCTTTTACTGGTTGGGTCAGGTGTTTGAAGAGCAGCGGGTGGGGAATTTTACCGATGCCTTTTGGCGATCGCTGTCTCTTGGCCTAATGATTACGGTATTCACCGTGGTCATCAGCGTCATGGCTGGGTTGGCGTTTCGCCAACGCTTTAAGGGCGCTAACGCCATTTTTTATCTGACTATTTCTAGCCTCATTGTCCCTAGCATTTTGGTGTCTTTAGGGATTGGTGTGGTCTTTAATATTCTAGGACTCGATACCCAGTGGTATTCTTCAGCGCTTGGCGGACATTTGACTTGGACAATTCCCTTTGCCTTTTTGATTATGCTGGGCATCTTCGGTCGCTTTAACCCCGCCTACGAAGAAGCCGCTCGTGACTTGGGCGCAAGCGACGTGACCACGTTTTGGCAAATTATCTTTCCGCTCATTGCCTCTAGTATTATTGGCGTAGGGCTACTGGGCTTTACCCTGTCCTACGATGAGTTTACACGCACCTCGCTGATTTCAGGGGAAACAAATACTTTGCCCTTAGAGATTTTTGGGATGACGACTAACGTCACTTCGCCAGCGCTGTATGCGCTCGGAACGTTGACAACCCTGTTTTCTTTTGCCCTGATTGGAGGCGCACTAGCGCTGATCCAATTCTTGACTCGGCGACAGACTCAGTAGTATCAGAGGCACGCAGAAACCACTCGAAAAGAACGCTACGAGTGTTGTCAGAAATAAAAAGTCAAACCGACCGTAACAAGTTCGTGAATCACGTTCTGCTGCGGTCGGTCTTGGGAGCAGTAGACTGGCGCTTGAGGTTTTCCATAAAGCATCAGTTCAC
>JBGSVR010000520.1:0-3342 GCA_041752855.1 Thermosynechococcaceae cyanobacterium | reverse complement strand
TCAAACCGCGATATCCGGTTCTCCCCCACCAAAGCCGCGCCGTCTTTCATGCGAGTGAGCGCGAGAATGCACCAGGGCTGAGCTGCATTGATGTTGGTAGAATCGGTTGAGTGGTTGCGTATTTTGATGGAGCTGTGCGGGGAATTCACCGTACTGGAATCCGATTTTAGAATCGGGTGATTGCTCTGGGGACATGCATAGGGCTACCGAAAAAGCGTTGGAGTATAGCAACCGTCCAGTTCGACTCTGGAAGTGAGCTGCACCAAGAACCGCAACCGCGCCAATACAGCGGTTTTCAGGCACATGAGGGACACTCAAATTAGCTAGAACCTTTGACCGCAGAGACTTTAAAAGTGGGGATCTGCCGAGCTGTCCCTCATCTAGCTGCAAGCCGCTGTATTAAATGACCCATCAGTAACAGGGAGAAATCCCAAAAAAGAAATGCTTAACCTAGTGCCCCAGACAGTTGAAGCGAATCTTGAAATTGCTCCTAGCGACAGTTATTGGATGGGTAGTAGCCTGAGCGATGCGAATGCGACGTATCTGTCAGCAGCGATCATCGTGCCGATTGTCGTATGGATACTGTGGAAGAACCTGAAGCAAATAGATAAGGACTAGCCTCATTAACTTCAGCCGTCGTCATCCCCAGGGTGCGCCCCCGCTGTGGAGTGATGAGGGAGAGACATTAAGGAAGGCGATCGCCCCAATGCCGCATCAAAGTGATCATGTAGATCATGGGTTAGCCCCCTTTTTTAATATTGTGCAGTTTAATGTGTAATAATTCACACATGGCAACCAATCTTCAAATTGATGATCGCTTAATCCAAGAAGCCTTAGACCTGAGTGAACACCGGACAAAACGGGCTGTTGTTGAAGCGGCTCTTCAGGAATATGTTCGGCATCGCAAACAGCTCAACGTCATCGAGTTGTTTGGCAGCATTGAATATGACGAAACCTACGACTATAAAAAGCAGCGCCAGCAGCCATGAGAGTTATTGTCGATACTTCGGTGTGGTCACTGGCACTCAGGCGGAATCAAACGAACCCTCTTCAAGCCGTTAAGCTATTGCAAGATTTAATAGCTGATAGTCGCGTCGTTATGCTGGGTGCAGTCCGTCAAGAAATCCTGTCCGGTATTCGCCATCTCGAACAATTTAATCGACTTAAAGAACATCTGCGCGCATTTCCCAATCTTGAGCTGAGTATTGCGGATTACGAATTAGCTGCCGAGTTTTATAACACCTGCCGAACGCAAGGAATTCAGGGAGCCAATACCGATTTTCTGATTTGTGCTGCTGCTGCTCAGCGCAATTATGCGATCCTGACAACTGACCAGGATTTCGAGAATTTTAAGCCGCATCTTCCTATCGTTCTGCTGAGTGTTTAGAGGATTGGATCTGCTCATTAAAGTAAAGAAAGGCGAGCGCCCCGCCCTCGCATTACCCCCGCCGATCTGTGGTTTTGGGTTCAGGTAGGGTCGAGTGACAGGTCGCCCTGTCACCCTCCCATTCAAAACCGGACTTACCTGTTTACAAGTATCCGGCTCCTCGAAAATACGGCTGTTGTCAGCAGCACCAATTCCCCTGGTCGTTGATGTAGCCTTCAAGTGGTTCTAAAACAGTTTCTTGCTTGAGAATTTTCCTGTTGGCGTTATCACGGGCGGTTTTGACATCGTGGCAATGACGATGAAGCGGTTGAAGATTATCGAATTTATCCTTTCCACCGTCTTGTTTAGAGAGGATGTGGTCAACCTCAATCAAATCGTCTGCTACAAACATCAGTTCACATTCAGGGCATCGTCCTTTGTACTTTTTGAGTAGCATTGCCACTCGGTTGGGCAATTCAGGATGTGCGCCTTTTCTAGCACTCCAGTAGAGTACGTCCCCGTCAAAGTAACTTTTATCACCTCTAACCTTTACGTGACGAACAATTGGAGTGTCAGCATGAGACGCTAATCTCATACCGTCCTTCGTTGAGAAGGTTCGTTTCTCTTCAATGTGATGCCAGTATTTGTTTTTGGTGTGTGGGTCAAATTTTCCGGTTCGGTATCTTGCCCAAGCTCGTAGCTGAGAGTACACAGTGTGATCACAGCTACTGAAAGTTTGATTGCTTGATACAAATGAGTAATAGTTCGACCATCCCCGAATAATCGGATTGAGTTTACTAATCAGTGCCTCTTGAGGTGCTGTTTTGTTCCCTTTAATGGTTTTCCTAATAGATTCAATGTGTAGAGCAATTTTACTTTTTCTGGGCTTGATGATAGTCTTAAAACCTAGTTTTTCACCGTTAGTATTACATCCTGATTGATGTTTTCCAACTGGATATTGCCTAATGTTAAAACCGAGAAAATCGAATCCAACATTTCCCTCATACGGGTTTAGAGTATGAGAGATTCGGGTCTTACTATGGTTTAATTCTAGGGACATCTCCTTTAACCATTCTTGAGCTGCTAATTTGCACTTATGAATGACATCTAGCGATTTATGAAGAACCACAAAATCATCGGCATAGAACACAACAGATAATTCCCGTTGTGCTCTGCCTTGGTTTATGCATCCTCTTATCGCTGTTTCCAGACCATGCAAGGCTATCAAAGCGAGTAATGGGGAAGCAACACCTCCCTGGGGTGTACCCTCATTGGTCGGAAATAATTTGCCATCCATTACCACTCCTGATTTTAACCAGGCTTTTATTTGCCTATATAATTTCGGGAAGGTGTTGAGCTTTTCTAACAACTTTTCTTGGTTGATTTTATCGAAACATTTTGAAATATCGGCATCGAAAACATACTTGCTTTTTTGCTTGATACTCTTAAAGATTGCTTCGATTGCATCATGAGCGCCCCGTCCAGTTCTAAAACCGTAGGTGCTAAGTTCAAAAACCGCTTCCCATTCGGCTTCAAGTGCTAGTTTGACTAGCATCTGTTTTGCTCTTTCAACCATGCAAGGGATTCCTAACGGTCGTTCCTCTGACGTTCCAGGTTTTGGTATCATCACCCTTCGCGTTGGTTTGGATTTTCCCGTCAGTTCTAAAGAGTTTACAAGGTCAAATCTTTGGGCTGGGTTTAAGGATTTTATTCCGTCCACTCCAGCCGTGGATTTACCGATGTTATCCTGAGTAACCTTTCTGACTGATAAAAGCTTGGCAGACCTGGACTTCATTAATAATTTCTGGAGCCGATGAACCTGCTTGGTATCGCCGCGACGTTTGGCTTTGAAGATTCTGGTTTGGAGTCGATAGACATTCTTGTGGATTTGCTTCCAGTCGATGTCTTTCCATTCATTGCTCCCCATTGCTGAGTGCATCATCGTCTTTACTCTGACTAAAGGTTCTTCATTCCGT
>JBGSVR010000519.1:0-6102 GCA_041752855.1 Thermosynechococcaceae cyanobacterium | reverse complement strand
CATGATTTCCCCTATGTGGATTTAGCCTTTACCGCGCAGCCCATGCCGTCGGTGCTTCAGGCAGACTGCGATCTCAACTGCTCGATTGAGTTTTTTACCTTCTCTAAGTCCTACAACATGGGTGGGTTTAGAATTGGCTATGCGATCGGCAACGCCAATCTCATCTATGGTCTGCGGCAAATTAAAACCATCGTTGACTTTAACCAATATCAAGGCATTTTGGCGGGAGCCACCACAGCATTAACCACCTGTGATGACGAAGTGACTCAAACCGTAGCCACCTTCAAAGCCCGACGAGATGCATTTGTTAATGCCCTGCACAAGATCGGCTGGCAGGTAACCACCCCAGACGCCACAATGTACGTCTGGGCAAAGCTCCCAGACCCGTGGCAGCAAAATTCTATTGAGTTTTGTAAGGCGCTGGTGGCTCAAACGGGCGTCGCGGCATCGCCAGGGGCTGGATTTGGATCTTGTGGAGAAGGCTATGTCCGTTTTGCCCTTGTTCACGAACCTGCGATGTTAAAGACCGCAGTTGACCGAATTGCTGGCTTCCTTCATACTTAATTGAAAATTTAGTTGTTCGGGAACATAGCTTAAAACTCAAGCATCTTTGAGCTATAACCTGCTAAGTGAACCCATTGATTAAAATCTAGCGTCCGCCTTCAGCTTCAAGCGAGGCTGACTGAACAACTGTTTTTTAACCGATTCCATTCAAAATAAGTTCCATTCAAACTAAATTTTACTATGACTAATCTGCGTTCCTTCCGTCGCTTATTTGTTGGTGTTACCTCAGGCTTGGCGCTGTGCGGCATTGGATCGATGGTTTTTGCTGAGGCAGGATGGGGTGCCGATAAAATCACGATGAAATATGGGCCGATTTATCGCTCCATTGCAGTTGCCGATCTAAAAGACTATGCCCAAACAGGGACATCTTCGGCTGAACTAGGCTCTTTCCTAAGTCTTGTCAAACCCAAAGATAGGGAATCACTGACCAAAACCCTGAATATGAAGTTTCCGTTTACTGTAGTGCAGGTCGATAAGCTGCTTAAAACCCCTGCGGCGGAGGGTCTTCTCACAGAACTTGCAAGCGTAACCGAATTACCTGGAAATAGTGAAGTCGTTGCGCTGAGAGGCGCAATGCTCATTTCAGCGTCTTCTAAAGAGGGATTGGGTACGACGAGTCTGCTTGAGTCTTACCCCACGCCTACGTTGACGGTTGACCTCAAAAAACTTCTGACCTTGATGAAAACCAGTAAGTCCTTTAAGGGATTGGGTTCTATGATGGGATCTTTTGGCGGCAGCAAATAGCAGCAGTATCTACATTGGGGGCAATCTACCTCATGATCTCAGCTACGCACCGAAGCCCCGAGATTAGCTGAGTCTTATAAGCAAGCGCCACAGCCTAAAGACTGTGGCGCTTGCTTATGGACTGCATAAATTCTTTGTTCATGTTTTGCATGTGGAAAGTAGTCAGGCTGCTCAGTTAAGAGATACCTTGGGGTATGCTGCGCTATTATATCCATTGCATTGCTGGATATAAAGATGCAGTAATGCTGCCGTCGGTTACGGGAAATTTTATTGATTCATCATGAAACTATTTGTCTATCACACCCCCGAAGCCGTCCCTAAAACAGGTGCCTTGCCCGACTGTGCGATCGCCGTGGATGTTTTGAGAGCCACGTCTACCATCGCAACGGCTTTAAATTCTGGCGCAGAAGGGGTTCAGGCATTCAGTGATTTACAAACGCTCATGGACGTGAGTGAGTCTTGGAACCCTACCCATCGCATCCGCATTGGGGAGCGGGGCGGCAAAACGGTAGAAGGATTTGATCTGGGCAATTCTCCTCTAGACTGCACGCCAGAGCGGGTGAAAGGTAGCCGAATTTTTATCAGCACCACCAATGGAACACGGGCGCTGGAATGCATCCAGGCAGCAAAGACCGTTCTGACCGCAGCATTTATCAATCGAGCGACGGTGGTTCAATATCTACTTCAGCATCAGCCAGAGACAGTATGGATTGTTGGGTCTGGCTGGGAAGGCAGTTATTCTCTCGAAGATACGGGCTGTGCGGGTGCTGTCGTTGAAGGGGTCTTAAAGGCCGGAAAAATCCCCCTTGAAGAACTTGCAGGGAATGATGAAGCGGTAGCAGCCGTGGCGCTATACCGGAATTTTCAGCATGATTTGGTGTCTTTGTTTAAACATGCCAGCCACGGGCAACGGCTAGTGGGCTTAAAGCTGTACGAAGATTTAGAATATTGTGCCCAGATCGATTCGTTAAACGTATTACCAATTCAGAAAGAGATCGGGGTTTTGGTCAAGCACTGAGGCGCATAGGGAAAGGGCAATCAAAAGCCCTTTCCCTATGCAAAGAAAATTTAGCGGAGGCTCAAAGGCTTAGCGCTGATGAAGGATGGGCGATCGCCTCCCACCTGATGCGCAATCAGCGCATCGCTTTGCAGCTTAAGCAACAGCTTTGAAGGCTCCACAACAACAATGTTGTCATTGCTTTGGTTATTGCCCCCCAACAGGCCGCCGAGAGGTGCGTTATTGCCGCCCCCGCCCAACAATCCGCCGAGAGAATTGTTATTGCCTCCGCCTAAAACACCGCCCAGCAGAGAGCCGAGATCGGTACCACCACCAAAAATACGCCCGAGAAGCAGCCTGCCCGCAAGGGTGGAAAGACCACCCTGGACAGAGCTAGGAGACACAGACTGCCTAGACGTGGGTGCAATGGGATCCGACGCAAGGCTGACGGCATAGGTTTTGCCATCCACTACTAGACGATCTGCAAAATATTGACTGCCGCCCGTACCGTTGATACTAACAGGCTGAAACCGTCCCTGAATCTGGCTACCCACAGGAATAATAGATGTTCCATTGGCACTGGTAATGCTTTGAGCCACTTCAAGGTTGGTTTGCACCGTGTCGGTGGGTGCCAAAATAAGTTTGACATCATTACCGCCGGGCAGTCTTACGGCAAAGTTTGTGCCACGCGCAACCAATCTACCGTTTTGAATGGTGCCCGTATTGCCGCCGCTACCGCCCACTCCGCCACCGCTACCTTGACCTTTTTCAGGTATCACAATATAGGCAAGCGCCTTTGAATCTCCTGGTAAGGCAGAAAGCTTACCTTGGCTTACTAATGCCTGATAAATCGCGGCAGCAACGTCAGCCCGCGTCATTTCATCATTAGGGTTTAAGAAAGCCGTTTTGGGATAGTTAACCACCAAGCCATTTTCTGTGGCTGCGGCAACACCCGCTCGGGTTTCTTCTGTAATTTCGTCAGCATCTCGATAGACAGAAAGCAGTCTTTTTAATCTTTTAGGTGGCTCTAGCTGTAGGCCGTTGGATAGAAAAGTAAGCGTCTGAGCTTTAGTAATTTTTTGCTCTGGGCGAAAGGTGTTGTCAGGATAACCCGACATAAATCCGGTTGTGTAGGCTTTACCAATGGCAACATTAGCCCAGTATTTGGCAGGCACATCCTTAAAAGTTCGGCCTTTTCGCACGGCGTCTTCGCTGAACGCGCTCCGCAAAATGGCTGCAAACTGAGCGCGGGTTACAGTTTGCTCTGGCTTAAAGGTGCCATCAGGAAAACCTGCCATCACGCCTTCTCTGGCGACCCTTTCAATAAAGGGTTTAGCCCAATAGCTGCCGGAAACGTCTGAGAAAAAGGTTCGCTGAGCAACTGCCGAACCAGAAAACAGCGCTGGCGTAGCAAAACTAACGCCTAGGGCGATCGCAGTAGAAGCCTGAAATAGGCTGCGGCTTGAAAACGTCATCATAAGTAAAATCCTTCTCAGACAAGGGAAAATAGTGAATGGATACGCAAACAGCGATGGATTAAATCTCGAACTTGCCCCCGCTCATCGTGTTGCTATATCTCAGGATTGGTCTTAACGGGTCTTAAGATAAACTCAATCTGTATTGATACCTTACCAAAGGTCTTTCTTAAATCCAGACAGAATCGGTAAAAATTAAGAATTCTAGTCAGTTAATGACCCATTTCTTCATTTTCTTGGGTTTAACGTAAAGCATGAAGAATCTGTTGGGCAATGCGAGTAGAGGCTCCTGGTTCTCCCATTCGCTGGTGCCCGTTATCACGATAGAAAGGCTGCTGGTCTTCTTGCAAAAGTGCTAGTACCTTTACTGCAAGATCGGCAGGGTTTTCAATCAGATGAATAGATGAGCCGAGCAGCCTGGTTTGCGCTTCTGCAAAAGCCCATACAAATTGAGGGCCTTGACCTGGCAGGGTAATCACAGGTTTTCCAAAGCCCACACATTGCTCTGTGGCAGTACCCGCCATGGCGATCGCCAAATCTGCTAAATGCAGTCCATCGCTAAAGGCTTTGGGTACCACTAACAAATGCGACTGCCCAAACGTTAGCCAAACGTGAGGAACTGCGATTTCTGAAGGGCTGTTATTGTGCTGCCAACCTGAGGCTATGGCAAGCTGCTGAAGTTGGTCTAGGTTGAGTTGAGGGGCGATCGCCCCAATAAACAATAGCTTTTCGCCCTGAAGTGCCAGCGGGGTAATGCCGTCTAAAATAATTTGCCAATTGGCGTAGGCTTCTGGGGGTCGGGAACCAGGCAACAGTAAAATGGTTGCCTTACGTTCTGGCAATGCCTGGGGTGGGATGATGCCTGAAGGCTCTAGGTCATCTAGCATGGGGTTGCCCAAGTCAAAGACGGGGATAGGCCATTGTTTGAGGAATTGGGCAGTGAGGCGATCGCGGGGGAATATGGCTTTGCAGCGGCGATGCTGCATCAATGCTCTTTCCCAAGGGAGGTAGTCGCAATCTAGCCAGCGCTGCCAAGGCCAGCGGCGAGTTTTGAGGGCGGTGTCGTCTTGTCTTAAATAATATTCAGATTTAGCAGTGCCGATAAAGGTGTAAGGTGCGCCGCTAATCCGGGCAAACAGAAGGGGTACGATGTCGCCCACCGCCAAAATGCTTCCCCCTTTAGAAGCCCAGCGGCGACAGTCTTTGAGTTGGCTCCAGGTGAGAGAGAGAAGTCCTGATTTGAGATCTTGCAGTACCCGCCGCTGATCCATATAGATAAATCCACCGGAGGGCATGGCGGCACGAACCGAGCCGTAAATGGGGATGCCAGTCTGTTGGTAGGCACGACCTTCACCCACGATGGGGAGTGCTTGTAGGTGAGCGTCTGGGCACTGCTGCTGAAGCTGCCGCAAAACGCGAACGGCAACTTCATCTTCACCGTGACCGTTGCTGAGGGCTAACAGTTTCAAGGGGCTTGAGGGGATAAAACGGTACTTGGACTCTCAAGGTAGCATGGCATGATGCAAGGTCATTGAATGGGTTGTTTGTTCTGGTGCTTAAGACGAAGACCGCAATAGGTAATGCCATCAGGATTGAGATAAATTAAAGAGAGGATTTCAAGTTTTACTTTTTCTGTCTCACTAAAGGCTCCATGAGCGATTCTGCGATTCGTCCTGCCCGTATTAGTCAAGTGTTGCCAGACTCGATCGCCGCTGAAGTGGGCTTTGAAATTGGCGATTGCCTCGTCACCATTAACGGTCAGCCTCTGCGCGATCTGATTGACTATCAGTTTTTATGTGCGGATGAATATCTAGAGCTAGAGGTTTTAGACACTCAGGGGAACCCCCACTCCGTTGAAATAGAAAAAGACTATGACCAAGACATTGGGCTGGAGTTTGAAAGCGCCTTTTTTGATGGGTTAATTCAGTGCAACAATCGCTGTCCATTTTGCTTTATCGATCAGCAGCCCCCTGGCAAACGTGAAAGCCTTTACCTCAAAGACGATGACTATCGCCTCAGTTTTTTGTACGGCAGCTATCTCACCCTCACCAACCTGAGCGATCGCGAGTGGAAACGCATTGAGCAAATGCGGCTCTCTCCGCTCTATGTTTCGGTTCACGCCACAGAGCCAGAAATCCGCACCCGCCTGCTGAAGAATACGAGAGCAGGCAAAATTTTAGACCAGCTTAAATGGTTTCAGAAACGCGGTCTGCAAATCCATGCTCAGGTAGTGCTGTGCCCTGGCATTAATGATGGAGCGCATTTAGCGCAGACCATCCAAGATTTAGCCCAGTTCCATCAGGGCGATATCCCCACCGTGGC
>JBGSVR010000518.1:0-6219 GCA_041752855.1 Thermosynechococcaceae cyanobacterium | reverse complement strand
CCATTTGCCCTGAAAATAATGTATAAAATTCGCCCCTTAACTGAGAAATAATGCGGATTGCCTCTGGGGTCATCGTCACTAAATCCCTTACAAACAGATCGATGGTTGTAGCGCTAACTTCTTAAAGACACGAAAAAATGTATGAGTGGAACAAACTGCCACTCATACATTTCTCTGGATAACGACAAAATTTGCCAGTCTTAAAGACAAACGCTGTCGAATCTATCGCCTTAATGGGTAGGGGATGTCCTAGACCCTACTGCCGACTCGGCTGTTGAGATTAGGTGCTAGACCGTCTACGACGCTGCTTGCGTTTTGCGATCGCCTTGCGCTTGCGCTTTTCGATGGGTGTTTCAAAGTGGCGATGTTTCTTCATGTCTGGGAAAATTCCAGCCTTGGACACTTCTCGCTTAAAGCGTCGCAGTGTTGACTCAATCCCTTCGCTCTCGCCTGGAATTACCTGGGTCATTCCTTCTCCTTTTTCAATTAGTAATGAGGTTACAAACTATAGCAGCGGCAGGCAAGGAAAAACTAAAAAGCGCCCTTAGACCTGAAGTTCAAGATCTAGATTTATAGATTTATCAATGCATAATGCCGAGTAAATCGACGCTTATTGATAGGATCGCAAAAAATCTCTAAGCTATATTTTAGCATATCAGACTCAACGTTGACCCAAGCGCAATGCTGGAGGGTATGCACCACGGTCAGTACAGCTCTGATGCGTTGACCGTAGCGCAGATTTTTGGTGTGGCTGCTCTATAGCGATCGCGAAGGAACCCACAGTAAGCCTAGCCCCATTGCGGCAAACCCAGCGGCGGCAGTAGCCTTCAGCAGATGAATGGGCAAAACCTGTGCAAAGCCTTCCCCAATCAATACGCCTAAAAAGCTTGCGAAAATAAGGGCGCAGGCCGAGCCAAAGAAAATGGCGCGAGGATGCTGGCACTGACCGCTGAGGGTAATGGCAGCTAACTGGCTCTTATCCCCCAGTTCTGCTACAAACACCATTAAAAAGCTAACGCCGAGAAGTTTCCAGTCCATTTTGTATGCCTCCTTTTTAACCTCAGTGAATTTAACCTAGGTGAACTACGTCCCACAGCAGCAGTACCGCAATCAGCAGCATTCCAATTCCTGTGGCGGTTTGAAGTGTATCTGCTGAAAGTCGGCGTGACAGCCATCGCCCTACTAAGACGCCCAGTAAGCTGGTGGAGATTAATGCTGCTGCCGCCCCCGCAAAGACCACCCACGGAGACTGAGATTCTGCTGCAATCAACAGGGTTGCAAGCTGGGTTTTATCGCCTATTTCTGCCAAGAAAATGGTGATAAACGCAGTCAAAAATTCTCGCAGTATTCCAGCCTTCGGTTTGCTAGGGGCAGAGGCTGGCTGGGCTGACACTATTGTCTCTGCTGATTCAGCAGTCACTCCAGCAGCGGTTAAGGGTTCCAGCACAGGCGCTCCGTAGAGTTTTTCATATTTATTTCATTATTATGACGGCACTTTGGATTTTTCGCTGCTGATCTTCGGCAAGGTTCTATATAGACTTCAAACCTTACAATAAAAAATAGCGGCGATTGCCGTGCTTAAAGCACTACAGAGACATCAAGCATGGGATCTCATCTGCGATTTATACTGGCGTCTGCTTCTCCTGCCCGTCGTCAGCTCCTCACAACCATTGGCATTGAGGCTGAGGTGCAGCCCAGTCGATTTGATGAGTCTACGATTGAGACGGCTAACCCCATTGATTTGGTGCAAAAACTAGCCTTTGAGAAAGCGCATCTCATCGCCCAACAGCATTCTTCGGCACTCGTTTTGGGCTGTGATTCGGTGATGACCCTAGACGGCGAAATTTTTGGCAAGCCAAATGGTCGTGCAGAGGCGATCGCCCGGTGGCGGCAGATGCGCGGGCGCACGGGTGAGCTATATACAGGCCATGCCTTGTTTGACCTGTACCAAAACCGCAATATTGTGCGCCACCAAAAAACCTTAGTTGAGTTTGCGCTGGTGAGCGAACGTCAGATTGAAGCCTATGTTGACACCCAAGAGCCGCTACAGTGCGCCGGATGTTTTGCTCTAGACGGCAAAGGTGGCTTATTTGTGGAGCAAATTCACGGATGTCATAGCAACGTGATTGGGCTAAGTCTGCCCTTGCTGCGGCAAATGCTTGCCGACTTAAGCTATGACGTGACGGACTTTTGGAAGTCTTAGAAAACTACCGCTAAAACTAATGCTTCACGGTTACGGGTGTGCCCACTGCCACCAGGGAAAAAAGCTCTTCCACATCTTTCTCAAACATGCGGACGCAGCCATGAGATGCAGCCGTGCCAATACTATTGACGCTATTGGTGCCATGGAAACCAGCCCAGTTTTTGCCATCTTTATGAAAGCCCATCCAGCGGCGACCCAAAGGATTATCGCGATCGCCCCCCGATATTATTTCTCCAGTGAAAGGATTCACCCATACTGGATCTCGATACATGTGCTCAATTTTGAACGTTCCCGTCGGCGTTTCCCATCCTGCTCGACCAACAGCCACAGGATACGTTTTAAAGGCTGCTCCGGCTCGAAACAAAGTGACTTTTCGCTCAGAAAGGTCCAGTTCTAGACGCAGTGGCGCAACCAAAGGCGGAAGGTAGGCGCTAACGCCCGACAACCCTGGAAAACGCGTGGGTGGCTCTAGTTCAAAAGCCTGCCCAACGCTGGGGAGTGACAGAACAGATGCTGCAAGGACGAATCCTAAACTTTTAAGAGCTTTGTGATACATGTACCCAAGACCGCTTTTATCTAAAAATTAGAACACTTTCAAAACTATCCTAGTCGATCAATCTCGTTTGATCTGTTAAAAAACTTAGGACTTTTTGGGTAAATTCAGTCATTTTTCTGAGAATGGCGGCTCTAACGTGAGCCAATGCGCGTACAGGTCGGGACGGCGATCGCGTGTTCTTTGAATCTGCTGTGCTTTTCGCCAGCGCTCAATTTCGCCATGATTGCCTGACTTTAGAATTTCTGGCACTTCCCAACCTCGAAAATTTGCAGGGCGGGTGTATTGGGGGTAGTCTAGCAACCCCGCCTCAAAACTCTCGAACTTAAGAGAATCTTCTTTGGCGACCGTACCAGGCAACAGCCGCAGCACGCCGTTGAGTAATGCCAGCGCCGGAATTTCTCCACAGGTCAGCACAAAGTCACCCAGAGATACCTCCCGCGTTACTAAGTGGTCCACCACGCGTTCATCTACTCCTTCGTAGTGACCACAGAGTAAAACAAGCTGTTCCTGATGTTGAGACAATTCTTGAAACAGCGCTTGATTCATCGGTTGCCCTTGAGGGGTCAAAAAGATGACCTCTCGTTTGGGTAGAACAGGTAAAGACTCGATCGCCGCAAAAATAGGTTCGGGTTTCATGAGCATCCCCACGCCGCCACCATAGGTTTCATCGTCTACCCGATGGTGTTTATCGGTGGTAAAGTCTCGCGGGTTGGTGAGATGAACTTCAGCAATGCCTTTGCTAAGGGCTTTGCCAATGAGTCCAGACCCAAGGGGTGACTCAAAAAAATCAGGAAACAGAGTGACAATATCAAACCGCACGGTAAATTTTAGTCCCTGTAGTGGGGGAAACGCTTCGGTTTATAGCCTAGCCCTAATATGCTGCTGGGTTGCGACTGTTATAGGCAAAAGAACCCACAATCATGGAGCCAATCCCTGCATCCGTAAAGATTTCTAAAAGAAGCGCGTGGGGGACGCGACCGTCAATAACGTGGGCAGCACGAACGCCCTGAGCCAGCGATCGCACGCAGCAGCCTACTTTCGGTATCATCCCCCCCGACACTACACCTGACTGGATCAATTCACGAGCCTGGGTAATGTCCATTTGGGGAATGAGCGTAGAGGGGTCATGGAAATCTTCCATAATTCCAGGGGTATCGGTGAGCAAAATTAGCTTTTCAGCTCCAAGCGCCGCCGCAATTTCTCCCGCGACCGTATCGGCATTAATGTTATAGGCCTGTCCCGTTTCGTCTGTTGCAACGGTTGACACCACAGGGATATAGCCATTATCTGCCAGGGTTGCAATCAGGTCTTCATTGATGCTGGTCACTTCCCCGACAAAGCCGATGTCTTCAGACCCTTCGGGACGTGCCAGAATTAGATTTGCATCTTTGCCACAAACCCCCACCGCAGAGCCGCCTGCCTGGTTAATAAGCGATACCAATTCTTTATTGACCCGACCTACCAGAACCATTTCGACGACATCCATTGTGTCGGCATCGGTTACGCGCAGACCATTGATAAACTGAGGCTCAATGCCCAGCTTGCCGAGCCAATGGTTAATCTCTGGTCCACCGCCATGCACCACTACGGGGCGAATGCCCACGCAGGCCATAAACACAATATCGCTAATCACCTGTGCTTTGAGGGCGCTGTCTTTCATGGCGGCTCCCCCGTACTTGACAACGATGGTTTTGCCGACGAATGCCTGAATGTAGGGCAACGCCTCACTCAGAACCTGAACGCGATCGTTATTGTTGAGATTGTTGGGCATGGATGGGGATGGGGTTTGGCTGGAGTATTGCAATCATTATTCTATATCGGGACTGCTTGGCTCGAATTTTACTTGACGGTATAAATCGGCGATCGCAATTTCTACGCCTACTGATTCAAGCTGTAACCGATCATCCAGCGCATATTCTGACAATACCCATTGACCTGCCTCATTGCGCCGGAACACCTCCACCACTGGCTGCTCAACCTGCACCAAGACGTACTCTTGCAGTGCCGTAAACTTACGGTAGTGAGCAAACTTAATGCCCCGATCAATGGCCTCGGTAGAAGGCGATAGTATCTCAATAATCAAACACGGAAACTGGACAAATCTGGGGTCTTTATCGCGTTCATCACAGGTTACGACGACATCTGGATAAAAGAATTTTCGTCCAAGCTCTACCTGAATTTTGACATCTACCATGTAGACTTCGCAGGGTCGCTCCATCAAGGCATCATCTAAAAGCTTTGAAACATTGAGGGAAATTCGATTATGGTTGCGAGTTGTCCCCGACATCGCGACAACCTCACCATCCCAATATTCATAGCGCTCTTCTTGCGTGGGTTCCCAGATGAGGTATTCCTCAGCGGTCATCATCAATCGATCCGATAGCGAAACCATAGGTCAATCAGAATAGATGGCTCTTTTCTAGGATAGCGATGCTTGGTTCGGAGCTATCGTTCCTTAGCTCATACCCATAAAAATGCCCATCTGGGCTTTCAACGTCACAGATGGGCTTATCGCATTCTGCCGCTTAAAATAGAAAGATTACACCTTGAGTACCCAAGCCTTGCGATTCTCTGCATTCACAAAAGCGGCTGGCACCACGGGAATCTTCACGCCCAGGGAAACAAACGCAGCTCGGATTGCCGTTGCGTGAGCAGATTCTGTGCTGCCAATGCTGGCTCCAGCGCTAATTAAAGCTGGGGTTTTAAGTTTAGCCACCTCTTGGGTATAGGCGATCGCCGCATCGGTTTCCAGCGCCAAGGCCAATTTTGCAATATTGACATCACTGTCTACATTGCCTTCCCCATTTTTGATATAGGAAGATACGTCATAGCTCGATTGTGCTCTAACCGGAGTCCCGCCTAGGCTTTTGATAGCAGAAGCTAACAGGTCGCGGTGCTGTTTGTGGTCGGCTTGGTTGGCAAGGGCGATCGCCAATACGGCTTTACCCACATCCGTACTAGTTAGCTTACCAGCGGCAAAGCTGTAGGCCCAGATGGCCTGATGCTCAAAGAACAATGCATTGTTGAGAATTTTGACATCATTCTGTTTGGACGGGGTGGCAGCATCCGCACGGCCTGCCAGCAGCGGTAAACCCAGCGCACTCACAATGCCGCCTGCGACCCCAGCCATACTCCCCGTCACCAAAACATCGCGGCGGGAAACACCCTTGCGTCGAGGACGGTCTAGATCGTAGTTATATTCGTTCATGAATGCGTGTCTCCTAATCCTTAGTAAATCGGCTGACTGAGTTTGATTCAGCAGGTTTTAAGCAAGTTCAGCAGTGGCACAAGATAAAACGGTGGACCACTGCTGATGCTCTATATTCGACTTTGGACAAATCTGAAGGTCAAATGGGCTGAACGCTATGCAAGAAAGGATAATGACGGTTTCAATCTAAAGCCCCGTCATTATCGCCACCTCCATTATGCCTATTCCTCTCACTGCATCTGAGTTTAAGAG
>JBGSVR010000517.1:0-2376 GCA_041752855.1 Thermosynechococcaceae cyanobacterium | reverse complement strand
TCTGCTTCCGCTAGCGATCGTTCGTACTGGGACTTCAGTGTGATTAGGGTGTCGAGGGGGGATTGTTCTGAGGGTGTCGAGGGCATTATTTACTGCTTCTTGGAGTTTCTCTATTTCCTCATCTTATTGCGCGATGTCATTGATAGTAATATCCAAATTCAGTAATTCACTGGGAATTGACTGCCTTCATCTCAATTCCAATCAATTTCGTCATATGGCTTTACTGAAAATTGAGCCAACTGTAAATCTAACTCCATCTGCCTGTACGTCGGTTCATTTGTTTGCGCGTCCAAGTTCGACAGTGTGATGCCGAGCAGTCTGACCTTCTGGGCTTCAAGCTCTACACCCCTGAGGAGTTCCTTCGCAATCCCTAAAATCTGAACTTCGCTTGACACATTCTCCAGCATTGTTCGACTGCGCGTGATTTGGCGATAGTCTGCAAACTTTACCTTCAGCGTAATCGTGCGTCCTTTTGCGCCACTGCGCTCAATACGCTGCTGCACATCCTCGGCGATCGCCTCCAGCTTCTGCTCAATGATTGCTCGTCCTTCCAGGTCAGGGTCAAAGCTCGTCTCCGCTCCGATGGACTTACGAATTCGATTGGGGTTGACGGGGCGCTCATCAATCCCTCTCGCAATCTGGTAGTAGAACAGTCCAACTTTGCCAAAGTGATGCACCAGTTTGAGTTCACTGTGCCTCTTCAGGTCTACGCCTGTACGAATGCCTAGCTCCTGCATCTTGGCGGCTGTGGCACGTCCTACCCCATAGAATGACTCAATGGGTAATGCCTGCCTCTATGAATGCCTCTGCTTCATCGGGCTGAATGACTGTCAATCCATCCGGCTTATTCATCCCAGATGCAATCTTCGCCAGGAACTTGTTGAATGAGACGCCTGCTGATGCCGTGAGCTTTGTCTGTTGCAGAATGGCCTGCTTAATTTCACGGGCGATCGCCGTGGCGGAATGAGTGCCCTTTCTGTTCACTGTCACGTCTAGATAGGCTTCATCTAAAGCCAGTGGCTCTACAAGGTCGGTGTAGTTCAGGAAGATTGACCGAATCTGCTCTGATATTTCTCGGTAGACCTCAAACCGTGGCGGAGCAAAGATGAGGTGTGGGCAGCGATGGATGGCGGTGCGCGATGGCATGGCGGAATGGATGCCAAACTGACGAGCTTCATAACTGGCGGCTGCGACTGCGCCGCGTTTATCTGGATTACCACCTACAACTAAAGGCTTACCTCGATATTTGGGGTTATCCCGCTGTTCAACCGAAGCATAGAAGGCATCCATATCGACGTGGATGATTTTGCGCTGCGAGTTCATCGTCTGACCCGCTCCAATATCTTTTTATCATTGCCAATCGCCTTCATCAGCCAAAACGCTTGAGATGTGAGGCTAACAAACTGCACTAGATCCTGAATCGATTCAACTTTGAGAGCAGTGAACTTTATCTGTATGGGTTTCAAAGACCACTTTTCGAATCATGCTAGCGATTATGCGCGTTACCGTCCTTCTTACCCAAGTCTGCTTTTTGAATTCTTAAGCAGTCTGGCAAAGGATCATCATGCCGCTTGGGACTGCGGCACAGGCAACGGACAAGTCGCCTTGAGTCTGATTGATTTTTTTCACCGAGTTTATGCCTCAGATGCCAGTCCGCAGCAAATTGAGCAGGCGATGAATCATGAGCGCATAGAATACTTTGTCTCTCCTTCAGAATCTACGCCTCTGCCTTCGGCTTCAGTAGATTTGATTACAGTCGCTCAAGCCTT
The DNA here is from genome assembly GCA_041752855.1 of Thermosynechococcaceae cyanobacterium. Taxonomy (GTDB): domain Bacteria; phylum Cyanobacteriota; class Cyanobacteriia; order Thermosynechococcales; family Thermosynechococcaceae; genus JAAURS01. The sequence goes on along the minus strand of JBGSVR010000517.1, from coordinate 607 downwards.
TCATTGGTTTGATGCTGACCGCTTTTACGAGGAAGCAAAACGGGTGCTAAAGCCAGAGGGCATTCTAGCGCTCTGGTGCTATGGACGCTTTGATATTCCGACTGCTTCACCACAGCTAGAGCAGGTCTTGCAAGATTTCTACCAGCGTGTCGAGACTTATTGGCCTCCTGAACGACAATTGGTTGAAGACCGCTATGCAACGCTGTCTTTTACTTTTGCTGAGGTCAATGCGCCAGCGTTTTTCATGACGCTTGAATGGGACGCTTGTGAATTGACAGGCTATTTACAAACCTGGTCTGCAACTCAGCGATTCATGGCATCTGAGGGAACAGACTATATTCAACAAGCTTTTGAGCATATTTCAACCCATTGGAACGCGCAAGACAGCCTTCGGCGAACAGTCCAATGGCCTATTTTTATGCGGGTTGGCAAAAATAGAACGTAACCTTTTTGCCTAAATGCTCCTTCCCATATTTCTCATAAGTCCTTGGGGGATCGCGATATGAAATTAAAAGTTGTTGTGGAAGTACTAGATGAGACTTGAACCACTTGCTTTATGACTTAAACGAACTTAAGCAAGACTTTTTGCTCCTCAAAATCCGATGTT
>JBGSVR010000516.1:0-7709 GCA_041752855.1 Thermosynechococcaceae cyanobacterium | reverse complement strand
GACTAATGTTTTGATTGACGGTGTAGCTGCCGCCAGGACTCAGTGCGCCTTGGCTTCCCGACCATGTACTTGTAACAGCCGTATCTGAGCTATCGAGAACAGCGTCACTAGAAATATAGACGCTGTCATACCAAGTTTTGGTTGTGCTTAAATCCCCCTGGTTTGTGACGCTCCAAGAAACCGTAAGCTGTTCTCCTAGGGCAGCTTGAGCGGGTACCGCAGCCGCGCTGACCACTAAGTCTGAGCCAGAGAGGGCAATGGGTAACGCATAAACGTTATTGGCTTCGTTGATTTCGCCCTGCTGATGATTATTGTCAGCGATAAAGAGAAGATACTGAGCGCCATTGGTAGAGGTCGGTAGCGTCAACGTCTGTGAAACGCTATAGCTTCCGTTTGGGGCTAACGGTAGGATTGTCGGAGCCTGCTGTCCACCAACATAAATATCGCCATAATCGAAGCTCGCATCATTCGACAGATAAACCCCGTCATACCAGGGTTGATAAGTCGTCGGTTCAGAGCCATACCCGAAGCCTGAGAATGCACTCATAGCAGCAGGAGCATCTGAAAATAATGCAGCGGCAGCAAAGTTAAAATTGCCACCCCCACCTCCATACTGGGGATACCCTAAAGCTGTGCCGTCTCCCTGATTGATGACGTTCCAAGAGACATCAATGGTTTGGCCTAAAGCTGCGGTGGCTGGGGCCGTGGCACCAGAAACCAAGAGATCTGGCCCCGTAATTTTAAGGGGCGCTGCAAAAACATTATTGGTCTCGTTCGTCTCGCCTTGCTGATTCGCGGCATCTGCCACAAACAAAAGATAGCGATCACCCCCAGCCGTCTGGTTCGGAATCGACAGATTCGCATTAAGTAAAACATTCTCTCCAAGCTGAAGAGAGGCGGTGGTGGGCAGGTCGCCGACATACTCATCGCTGGCATCATAGGTTGCATCATTAGATAGATAAACTCTATCAATCCGTTGCGGCGACAAAGCCGCAGCCGTTCCCTGGTTCGCAATTGTCCACGAGATGGCGACACTTTCGCCCAAATTCGCTGAAACGGGAACCGTCGCGCTAGAAATCAGGAGATCAGGAGCAGACAGCGTGATAGGCGTAGCGTAGGTGTTGTTTTGATAGTTGGTTTCTGATTGACCCTGACCAGGATTCGTCACAAACAGTAAGTATTGACTTCCTGGCTTTGCATCATTCGGGAGGGTAACATCTAAAGTCTGGCTAGAGCTGACGTTTGGTGCAAGCTCTTGTCCACCGACCCACTGATCTGCAACATTAATATCGGAGCTGTCAAAGATCACGTCGTCAGAGAGATAGACCGCGTCATAGCGATCTGGGAATACCGCTGCATCTGTGCCTTGATTGTTCGCCGTCCATGCAACAGAGACGGTTTCGCCAAAACCTGCGCTTACGGGTGCCGTGGCAGATGAAACCACCAGATCCACATCCGGCGCGCTCACATGAATCGGGGCGGCGTAGACGTTATTATTTTCGTTGCTTTCAGTTTGATAGCTGTAAGCATCAGTCACAAACAATAAATAGCGATCGCCAAGGGCAAAACTGCTCGGAAGCGTCAATGTGCTGGTAGCGGTATAGCTTGCATTGGGCGCTAGCGATGTATAGCCCGTCCACTGACTATAAAGAAGGCTATCCGAAGCATCAAAAACTGCATCGTCCGAAATGTAGATGCCATCATACCAGTAGCTAGAAATACTCGCTGTACCCTGATTGGTCACAGTCCACGACAAAGATAGGGGCGCACTCAGCAATGCTTCAGCCGGAATGATCGCAGCAGAAACAATCAGGTCAGCGGTACTCATAGGATTCTCGGTTAGATCTCGAATAACTCAAAAAATGGTACAAAGCTCTGTCTAAGCTGCACTTTTATGCAGCAGACAAAGCCTTTGACAAAATTGATTTCATGCCTTTGTTAAAGGCGAGGCACCTTAGGGTCAATCAGCAGATGGGCTGGATTTAAGAGGCGATCGCTGATGTCAGCAGAAGATTTTCTGGCTGGGTCTGTAGCAGTTGACCTACAGTCTGTTTGTAGATCGTCAGATCATTTTGCCAATGCTCCAGCGCGTGATTCAGCACAGTAGGCTGCTCAGATACGGGTCTGCCTTTAAGCTGGGTTTCAAAGTTTGCCGTAAACAGAACCACAGGCACGCGCTCTTGCTCTGGCAGTTGCAGCATCGCTTCTTGAACACTTAGGTTCATAATATTGCGCTCAAAGCTATAAACCAGATTTAGTCCGGCTCTCATGGGTGTTGTACCAATGCTCTGCCAAGAACCAGGGGATAGCAGGGTGTTACACAGATACTGATGAGCGCTATCTTCTGCACCAGGGAACAGCACATGGCCTCTGAAGTTGGTGCCAACGGCCTGAAAGTTCAGGTTCCGCAACACGTTGCCATAGCGTTGAGCAATCTGTGGCAATTCGACGCTTTCTTCTGTTTTGTCGCCTAGACGTTCTACAAAGACAACCCGATCTGGATAGGCTAAAAGCGATACTCCATTCTGATAGCTCACTTGCGCGGCCTGCTGTGCGCGAACGGGTTGGCAAGAAAGTTCCCACTCTTGAGGGATGATGCCGCTGTATCGTAAAAAATCGGGGGTGAGCAGGGTTGGATCCTGCCGTTCAACTGCAATGACCAGAGACAGTTCTTGGACGTCTAAATTTTGGGTCATGAATCCTTTTAAGGGTAGGGGGATTGATGAGATGATCTCGTAAAGACATTTACGGCTCGTTAGGATGTAGCGCTGAAGTACACAACGTTTGTGTACTACCCCCAATGCATTTGATAAACGCTCAGTCAAGATGCGACTGCCGTTATCCATTATTAGACTTCCCAATTAATCATGGAAAGTAATCAGGCTCGGCAAAAAAAATCGACGCACTTAGTCAGGTCAATAAGCCCTATTTAGACTATATCTACCTTTTTAAGACCTGTCAGAAGAGTTTTGCCTCAACCGTTATAACCGATGAATCCCCCATGCTGTCAAGGTTTTGCATTTAAGTTTACTTTTACTCCCGTCACAAAAAATCATCCTGTTAATTTTTTTTGCTGAGGGGGTCTGATTGGCATCTTCTCAATGAGCGCACTCTTAACCCTACTGCTCCAAAAACTCGGCAACTGCATTCAAGTCCTCTAACCCTCGGTTTAGACGGTTAAGCATGGCTGCACCCATCTCACTTTCAGGATTAAGTTTAGGGTTTTGCATAGCTTCTGCTTGGATGGCCTCTAGCCATAAGCGAAGGGGAACTTCATGGACAGCGGCTTGTAGACCCATATTAGTCAATACAGCCAGATGAAATCCTTTCAGGTCTTGTCCGCCATAGTTATAGAAGCCATCCCATAGCTCTAGCTTTCCAAGCGTATAGGCTTCATATTGCTCAAACGTAAGGCCAGTGGGCGCTAGCTGTGGTTGAGGAAGCGGGGGTTGTGTCATTTGTTTGCTCCAAAGCTACGTTTATTAAAATGACAGGTATTGATGGGCGATCCCCTTTACTTATCAATTCTTGCTCTGGCAATTCTCGCCTGTAAATCGATCTCTTTTCTACGTTAGGGCGATCGCCTGATTGAGATGTTCAATCTCTAGACCTTTGACATGGATATGTTTGAACGCATAGGCATAGATATCGCTGCGGCTGAAGCTAACTGATGCTTCCGAGAGGTGACGGATGGCGCTATCAACTTCTTGCTGACCTTTAACTAAACTCCCGCTCACAGGCAGTGGCCTGTCAAGGATAGGGCTACCAACTCCTTCCCTAAGAGCTTCTGCCCTCCATTGCGCTTGTACCTCCTCAAGCTTTTGACCCACGCCACTTTTTGCCTTTCGAGTGGTCAGTACAGCGTCTTTCTTATTCTCTGGACTGACTTCTAACCCTTTGCTCATCACCTCCCGCACAATGGCGCGATTACGTTTCGAGAACACTTCAATTTCGTCTCTGCTATAGCCCTCTAGCTCAAAGCCATCCTTTGTCGTGTAAATTCGATACCCCAGCCCCTGCACCTTTTGCGCCAGTTTCTGACGGTAGTAGCTCCCCACCCATTCCGCACTCGCTAAGGATTCATGGCAGAGCGATCGCCATACGCCATCTGGCCCTTTGGTGCCATTCATGATCAGCATGTGGGTGTGGAGCTGCATATCTCCATCCCTTGAGGTATGGTGTGGAATCAATGCAGCGAGTAGGTTTCCGGTATGCACCACAGAACGAACGCCATTGACCTGGATCCGTGTCTCGGCCACTTCGTTTTCTATGAAGTCCAGCGTTTCAAGCACCGCTTCCATGTGGGCATCGAATACCCTCACATCCCCTTCTAGGTGCAAGGCCATTGAGATGCTTTTGGGTGCTGAGAGAACTACGTCATGGGCTAAGCGCTCCTTATTTTCTGGATTTGGATTCTCCCACCGGATGCGCTCATTCGTGGTGGGCAAGTTGCCGCGCAGCACGGTCTTAAAGTCGTCTCGGACGATTGACCCTGTGATGCCCTCACTCTTTGCCGCACTGCCTGCCCAGATTGCATGGGTCATACGATCTACTTCGGAGACAGATTCTGCCTCACCGTAGTAGCGCTCCTGTGCGTCAATGAGTGACTCGTCTTCTTCGTAGTAATCAACCTTCTCTTGAACATTCGACTTGAGCGTGTGCATGGTTCGCATGGGCTGCGCTCACCTCCTTCTTTGTCTAAAAAATTTGTTGCTCAAACTTTTTCTTGACGTACTACAAAAAGTTTCAAACTGTCACATAAAAAGTGCTAAAAAAGCCCTTTTCCCTTCTTGGCCTACGGCGGTCATATTGCAACCTCGCAGTGGTGATGGGTGTGGTGCCTTCTCCTTTCCTCCCGAGTTAGTAATAGGCTGAAATCCAAAAAGTCCTCCAAAAATCTGAAATATTTTTCCATCGGCCTGAAACCCTTATAGAGACTGCCTAGTTAGTAATAGGCAAAACTCCAAAAAGTCCTCTAGGTTAGGCATTAAGAAATGTGAAGCGAGATTTTGCATATTTGGACGGAGCTGGACATTGCTGGACGTAAATGGACGGGATTTTCGGACTGAATTTGAAAACTTGTCTAGAAAAAGTGATTTCTCGGTCTTTTGCACCGATTTGTCCGTCCATTTTGTCCCCGAATTGACGCATTAAGGGCAAAAGTGGACATTGCTGGACGGAAGTGGACGGGTTGCTCAAAACGAGCATTTTCGGAAAGGTTTTCGTTTTTGGATTTGTCGAGAAATTTTTGATGCGATCGCCCTCACTCGCTAAGGCGATCGCTTGGGCTGCGGCAAAAAAGTTTTGGAGTCGTGCTGTGTCGGTTTTGGGAATGGGCTTGGTGCTGATCAGTTTGCACTGGAGCTGTAGGAGACAAAGATTTTTTGGAGAAGGTTGGTGGCTTGAAAGCTGAGCCTGTGGTTGTTTCAGGCAAAAGCGTTAGGAGTCTGAAAAACTTTTTTGAGAAAAACCGGGGACTTTTTGGATTTCTCCCTATTACTAATTCAGAGGTATCGCTCAGGCACCGAGGCAAAGTTCTTCAGGACTGTTCGGGGACTTTTTGAAAAGCGGCCTATTACTAATACGGAGGTCACGCAATATGAAAGCGAACTTAATTGTCGGTGTCGATATAGGGGCAAGTCTGACGAAAAGTGTCTATAGCTATGCCGTTGAAGGTGTGGCTAAGCCCCAGGTGGGGTTTAAGACAGCCTGCTCAATGGTGCGAAAGCTCACCAAAGCTAAATATGCGTCGTTGCTTAAGACTGTGGATGATAATTCGTCCCTGGTTGTCTTTGATGAGGGCTATTGGCTGGTGGGCAATGCGGCTAGAGGTGAAACCCTAAAGCTGAGCGCCACGCAGAATAAATACGAAACGGCGATCGCCAAAACTTTAGCCTTGGTGGGTCAGCTTATTGCTGAGATGAGACAGCAGGGTGTGGATGAGGTTCACGTCATGGTTGGCATCTTGCTGCCAATGGATGAATGGGGCGATCGCTTTGCGTTAGAAGAGCGATTAGAAAGTGCGCTGTGGGAGTTTGAGTTTAATGGCGTGACGGTGAGAACGGCGATGCTCAATGGCATCCATATCTCGCCTGAGGGGTATGGCATGTCTCAAATGATTGAGACAGAGACAGGTGGGGTGTTCATCTTCGGGCATCGAGATGTGACCTGGCTGCATGTGGATAATGGTTCGATTACAGAGGGCAGAAGTAAAACCTTTGCGGGTTGGGGGATGCAGCGATTAATAAAGGAGATTGACTATACCTTCAAGGACGAGCTGCAAGCGGCGGCGATCCTGTTCGCGGCGGGTGAATCGCTTAAGGATAAATATCTATTGCAGCTATGCAGTGAAGAAGATTTGCCACGGCTTAAGGAAGCGATCGCCGAAGCGAGAGAACAGCTATGGCTAGACCTGTGCGGGGAGTTTCAGTCCACCACGTATCGGGTGGTTGAGCAGGTGATCTGTAGTGGTGGGAATGCGTATTACTGGCAATCGAAGCTGAAGACGCTGCTAGAGCGACGTTTTGATGGAGGTGCTGGACTGCGGCGTGAAATGGAAGAGCGTTTTCCGGCACTACGGGGTTCGCCGCTGCTGTTTCGGGGTGCGGATATCTATCGGTTTGCCTGTACGTTACCTGATTTCCCTGCTGTGTTGGATTTAGTGGAGGCATAAAGATGACTGAGCAACGTGTATCAATTCGTCTTTCTAGAAAGGTATCTATGGCATCTGAGGGTGGGAAGGCGATCTCATGGGTAAGGGACACCTATGACGATTCAGCGCCAGATATGTTTATCAGCGCTATTAGGGTTCTCTATCTACCTTTAGCGTTGGCTGAAGCGGGTGAGTCTGAGGATGTGGTTCATCAGGCGATTAAGAAATCCCGAAGCATCTTCGAGGAAAGGATGAGAGCAGCACTTGAGCCTTATCTCAAGGCTGAAGAGGGCGGCAGCTCTAGAAATGGCAATGCTCATTTCCTTGGATCTACGCCAAGCGTCAGGGTAAATCCAGCAAAAGCGCCAATTCAAGAAACTACGCCCATTTATGAACCAGCGCCATCCTCAGAAGAAGACGATTTTGAGCTAGACGAATCCAAATTGTTTGAGAACTAATCTACATAGAGGTTTGAGTATGAATCATCAAGAACTTGTCGCCCATACAAAATTGAGCGCGACAAAGGTTAATGACATCCTGACGGCGGCTCAATTGCCGTTAGATTCCCAAGACTACACACCGGAACAGGTCAAGGTTGTGGAGGAAATTGTCAGTCTGGTTGAGACAAAACAGGCCAAGACCTATAAAGAAGCAGGTGAGCTTTACCGCAAACCACACCATGAACACCAACTCCAAGAAATCGCGCTGCGCTATTGTCAGACTGAGCGCATCGCTGAGATAACCGCCGCATTGAAGCTGAAGCTCGGCAACATGAATGAGGAGCAGTTTGCTGCTTTCCAATCGGTCTGTGAACAGGTTCAGCAGGGCATGGACTTAGGCATGGTGGCTCATGCTGTCCTGGAGCAGGCTAAAGCTGCAAAGGGCAAGAAGGCCGCGCCAATGCCTGAGCTTTTGGTACAGCCGATAGAACCGCCTCAAGAGGGTGCGATTACTGTGGTTGAGAGGGATGTAGAAATCCAAGTAGCGGGTGACACACCTAAAGAGTTGATGTTCAAGATCCCTGAAAACGTTTCAGAGAATCTGGAATCTCTTGCGA
>JBGSVR010000515.1:0-4421 GCA_041752855.1 Thermosynechococcaceae cyanobacterium | reverse complement strand
AAGAATCGCCCAGCGACATTATTCAAAATGCGATGAGCTTTGGATGGAATCTTCAGGCGCTCATTGATGCGGGAAAGCTCTTCATTCTAGATGCCTCACCCGATCCCGAAGGGCAAGACATTGCAGGAGATTTTGATTTATCGGCGCTAATTGAGCGAATTCAGTACGCAATTCGCAAATATAAGGCAAAGCGCGTGGCAGTCGATTCTGTGACCGCTATTTTTCAGCAGTATGATGCCGCTGGGGTGGTGCGCCGCGAAATTTTTCGCATGACGGCACGGCTTAAGCTGATTGGCGTGACCACGGTAATGACCACCGAGCGCATTGATGAGTATGGCCCAGTGGCTCGGTTTGGGGTTGAAGAATTTGTCTCTGATAACGTTGTGATTGTGCGAAACGTGCTGGACGGAGAGCGTCGTCGCCGTACTCTAGAAATTTTGAAGCTGCGGGGCACGAGCCACATGAAAGGGGAATATCCCTTCACCATTACGGGGGACGGCATCAATATTTTCCCGCTGGGTGCCATGCGTCTGACCCAGCGATCTTCTAACGTGCGCGTGTCTTCGGGCGTGACAACGCTAGACGAAATGTGTGGCGGCGGCTTCTTCAAAGACTCCATCATTTTGGTAACGGGAGCCACGGGGACGGGCAAAACGCTGCTGGTCAGCAAATTTATTGAGAATGCCTGCTCTACGGGCGATCGCGCCATTTTGTTTGCCTACGAAGAATCACGGGCGCAGCTCTCGCGTAACGCGTCATCCTGGGGCATTGACTTTGAGGAAATGGAGAGCAAAGGACTGCTGAAAATTCTGTGTGCCTACCCAGAATCAGCAGGTCTAGAAGATCATCTCCAGATGATTAAGTCAGAGATTGCTCAATTTAAGCCCTCGCGGATTTCGATTGATTCCCTGTCAGCATTAGCACGAGGGGTCAGCAATAACGCATTCCGGCAGTTTGTGATTGGCGTGACGGGGTTTGCCAAGCAGGAAGAAATCACCGGATTTTTTACCAACACCACCGATCACTTCCTGGGTTCTCACTCCATTACGGAATCCCATATTTCTACCATTACCGACACCATTTTGATGCTTCAGTATGTTGAAATTCGCGGTGAGATGTCTCGCGCTATCAACGTGTTTAAGATGCGGGGTTCTTGGCATGATAAAGGCATACGGGAATATACCATTAGCGAACATGGACCAGACATCAGAGATCCGTTCCGTAACCTTGAAGGCATTATTAGCGGTACGCCAACGCGGGTGTTCATTGACGAAAAAATGGAGCTATCGCGCATTGCGCAGGATGTGAAGGGGTTGACCGATGATGACCTTAAACTGTTGTAGAAACGGCACTAGAAACAGTGGTAGGAGAGCAAAATCGGGATGATTTTTTCATTCGGGGAAATGCAGACTAGGATATAAAAGCTGCGATCGCCATTATGCTAAACAGCATCTAAATACTGTCTGCGGTTGATCGCCAGATTCAGCTGCACATCGTTGAGAGTTGGGAGAACGTCCGTGTACTCTGTCTTAAAAAACATTCAGCAAACCGCTTTCCAAAGTCCTCAGGCTTTGAATACTGTCGTCCGCTCGCGTCACTGCCGCGCTTGGATAGGGCTGATGGTGGCAATAACAGGCTCCCTCGCCAGCACCCTGCCCGTATTAAGTCAGCCCTCCGCCACCACGACCGCCATTACCTGCGACCCCAACGCCCTCCCCCCAGCCATTAGTGGCGGAACCGTTGATGCTGCTTCGTCTACCAGTCCTGTAGACCTCGGCTCTTTGCCCAGTAGCAATACCAACGCTAAAGCCGCAGATCTGGGCACGTTGACACCGCCTTCTAATACGCTACAAGTCCCTAGCAAGCCAGAAGACGTCACCATCACAACAACCCAGGCGATTACTTTAAATCAGGCCATTGATTTAGCACAGCGCCGCAATCGAGATTTACAAGTTGCCGCGCTTCAGGTTGAGCAGCAGCAATTTTCCCTCAGACAGGCTAAAGCCGCTCTGTATCCAGCGGTGAGTGCTAACGCAGGTATCACTCGCTCAGATTCTGCCCAAGCTGCGATCGCCGCAAAACAGGCTGGACTCCCCAATCGCCCCAATGCCAACAATAGTTTTAGCGGCAGCGTAGGGCTTAATTACGATATGTTCACTTCTGGGCAGCGCTCTGCCAGCATTCGCGCCGCAGAATCTGCGCTTAAAAGCACCGAGAAAGTTTATCAAGCGCAACTGCGGCAGCTTCGTCTAGATGTTGCCAATGACTACTTTGATTTGCAGCAGGCCGATGAGTCGATCAAAATTGCGCAGCAGTCTGTTGATAATGCAGCAGAGAACCTACGCGTTGCTCAAGCGAGAGAATCCGCAGGGTTAGGCACTCGATTTGACGTGCTTCAGGCGCAAGTCGCGTTGGCAGATCGCAGGCAGCAGTTGATTCAGGCTCAAAGCCAACAGCAGGTGAGCCGTCGTCAGTTGGCTCAGCGGCTTAGCCTACCAGAGGTGGTCACTGTGGTTTCTAGCGATGCGGTGGCGATCGCAGGGACATGGACACCCACTCTAGAAGAAAGCATTGTGCAGGCACTTCAAAATCGTTCTGAGCTAGGTCAGGTGTTAGATCAGCGCGATATTGCCTTACAAAACCGTAAGGTGGCGCTCGGTAGCTTAGGGCCGCAGTTGACCTTTAATGCCAACATTGCTCTAGCGGATGATTTAGCGGATAACAACTTAGGCGCTTACGGCTACGGGGTGGGGGCACAGGCGAGCAAGACCATTTTTGATGGAGGGGCTGCAAAGGCGATCGCCGCTCAGCAACAGATCAATTCCTCTATTGCCGAAACCCAATTTGCCAGCTTTAAGAACGTGATTCGGTTTCAGGTAGAGCAAAATTACTACACGCTGCAATCAAGTCGAGAGCGCATTAGCACCACTCGCTGTGCTATTGAGCAGGCTGAGCAGGGGTTAACCCTCGCTAGGCTACGGCGCGATAATGGGGTGGGCACTAGCTTAGAAGTGAGCAATGCCACGACTGACTTAGCCCAGGCTAGAAATAACTATCTTGCGGCGATCATTTCTTATAACCGTGCGCTGTCTGCACTTCAGCGTTTTACGGCACAAAATGCTACGCCTTAAAATTTTGCGTAGATCAGCAAAAGGAGCGTTTGGGCGATCGCCTGTATTATCTCTTCGTCACATCTCTACGATGTACACACAAATCTGAGAAAAATCCCCTCCATCTTCTTACGGAGAGGCTACGCCAACGAAGGGGTGCCCGTAGGGCGGAGTGGGTTAGTCAAAAGTGCTAAAGTCTAGTCTCATAGGTTATTTCAGACTTTTTGTGCCCCGTAAGTCTAAGTGCGTTATGAAAGGATCTTTGCATAAGCAAGTTCGTTATGAAAAGATAGCAGGCTATCTTTTCATAACGCTGAAAGCCGCTCTCTCTGAGATGAAGTTTTGAGCGCAGTGGCATAACCCGTAATTGGTAAAGTTCCTTTCTGTTTCGGGCATCATAGAAGCAGAAATGGGGTTAGCCAATGTCTGTTACGCTTACGATCTATGACGAAACGCTTTCGGGTGAAAAAACGCCTTGCCTAACGCTTGATTTTGCGGCGCAGCGGATAACGGTGCGAGATGTGATTGCGATCTCGTGTATCCAGAGGTGCCGGACTACAACCAGTCGCAGCCGAAATACTTCAGAGGACTGGTGCAACCCACAGATTCTGAGCAGGTTTTGAATGGCTATAAACTGCCCAAGCAACACTCGATTGATTGGGAAAAACAATTTAGGAATCATCTAAAGCTGCCAAAAACTAATCGTGTTAAGAAACGATGTTAATTTTTCTGCATTTAGGCTGCAAAATGCCGCCTAAATGCCTAATTTTGGAATATTATACTGAAAGCTTGCAGTTTAAATATCCCAAGAAAGATATTAGTCTATGATTATTCGGTCTAATATCTTTATTAAGATAAATAAGCTGCAATCATCCGTCTAATTATAGTTGTACTGCATAGATAATCGGTGAGGGTGATTGTTAACGGTAATTTCTCAACATGGGCATTGAAGCGTTTAGTATCTATAAGGTGTCTCCTTGGGCTTTGAAGACGTTAAATCAGAGCCGCCATCTTTGGAATGTGTTCACCAGTACACAGGACACCTCAAAGCCTGAAGATTGGAATGAAGTGCAGTTGTACTTCATTCCAAGTGAAGTTCTAGAAGCCGAATCCAAAGAAGACGTTCTCCGCATCATGGCAGAAGGAAAAGCACCAAAATTCTCTCTTGAACCTTAGTGGTGCAGAAAACTCAAAGTAGCTGAAAGTCTTAGAATACAGTGATCTTGGCAAACTCAATGCGAGAGTTTACAGCATCTCGCTTCTTGAGAGATGCATAGGCGGGAGGAGGATTACATCGTGGCAAATGCCTAA
>JBGSVR010000514.1:0-5874 GCA_041752855.1 Thermosynechococcaceae cyanobacterium | reverse complement strand
TTTGCCGAAACTCCAGGTTCAGTCGCGGCACCCACTGCTGGGCTACACTTTACGCCAGAACTTTTAGAGATTCTGAAGGCTCAAGGCATTCGTCAGGCGTTTGTGACGCTTCACGTTGGCATTGGCACATTTCGCCCCGTAGAGGCAGAGCGCATTACAGATCACGCTATGCACGCGGAATGGGTAGAGTTGCCTGAAGAAACTGTACAGCTCATTGCGGAAACCAAAGCGGCTGGAGGGCGCGTGATTGCGGTGGGCACAACGGCGGTGCGATCGCTAGAAGGCATTGCCACCCAAGAAGGAAAACTTCAGGCTCACTGCGGCAAGGTAAATCTCTTTATTTACCCGGGCTACCGCTGGAAGGTGATAGACGGGATGATTACAAACTTTCACCTGCCGAAGTCTAGCTTACTGATGTTAGTGAGTGCCTTGGTGGGACGATCACGGCTCATGGCGCTGTACGAGGAGGCGATCGCCCAGCAGTATCGATTCTATTCTTTCGGTGACGCAATGCTTATTTTGCCTGAAGCAAAGGTTGCGCAGACATAGGCTTAATCCCATGACGGTGGGCTGCTACTGGATTTGGGCGATCGCCAACTCAGCCATTTCAGCCACTTGTCCCACTTCATCCTTGCTCAAGTCTTCTGCCAGTGCCTTCGCCTCAGCCCCACCTAAGTTACCCAGCGCCTGCGCCACACGATAGCGAATCTGCCAGTCTTCATGGGTTGCAAAGGGGCGCAGTAGGGGCACAGCCTCAGGATTTTTAAGTTCCCCCAAAGAGCCAATCGCGGCTCCCTGCACCAGTCCTTCCGGCGAAGAGAGTGCCTCTTTGAGCAGATCAAAGGCGCGGGGGTCGCCCAGTTCTCCGAGGGTTGCAATAATGCTCATCTGCAACAGCCAGTCTGTTGTCTGTTTGTAGCAGCTTTCGAGATCTGGATAGGCCTGCGTGAGCTGGAGTGCCCCAATAGCATCAGCAGCAGCAGCCTTCACATCCATTTCAGAATCGGTGTAGAGGCGATTCAGCAAAATGGTCAAAGACTCCTCTAAGTCTTCATGCCCCAAAGAACTCATTTGGCTCACTGCCGCATAGCGAACCCGCGCATTGCCGTCGCCAATGGCCTGCTTGAGTAGCTCAAAGGCCGCAGGAGAGGGAAGTGTGCGCAGTTGATTCACCGCCGAGAGGCGATCGCCCAAATCTTCTGACTGCAACGCTTGACCTATGCTTTCAGGGGTGATGCTCATAGGGTCTGAAACCGAAACGCTAGGGAAATGTCGTAAACGATCCTACGCCATTGTGAGACTGCAATCTCAAACCGCTAGGAATCAAAACATTCTCAAAACCGAGACTTCCCACTGATGATTGACAGCGTATGCTCTGATTCGCCCCATCCCCATTTACGTCTTAGCTCAACAGGTTCTAGAACAATAAAGGTATCCTGTTACGATAAGTAACAATAATCCCCATTGTTTTTCGTCATGGAACCCAACGCTACTCAAGACCCTACTGCTCCATCTAAACCTAAAGATAGCTACGTCAAATTAGCCATGCGAAACATGGTGCGTAAATCTCGCCAGTCTTTGGTTCATTTTGGTTTGACAAGCCTGGGATTAATGGCTGTACTGCTAGGATTGGCTTTTTTAACGCATCACTAAGCCCTAGAGTATTCCTCCCATGATCCAGGTTGATTTAGCGCTACAGGTACAGCCAGAACTCCTAGATTCTGCGGCGGATGGTTTAGATACAGTGGCAGCACTATCAGAAGATCAGTGGCAGATCTATTTTGATCAGTGGATCAATGCGCTCAACCCTCAGCATTCTAAAATCCAGTCCTACGAAGTCAGCCTTTTGCTGACCACAGACACTGAAATCCAGAACCTCAACGCCACCTATCGCCATCAAGATCAGGCCACCGACGTCTTGGCCTTTGCCGCTCTAGAGCATGAAAGCCCCACAGCACCAGAGATGGCAGACCTACCGACGAATCTGGGCGATATTGCAATATCCGTCGAGACAGCAGAGCGTCAGGCAGCAGAAAATGGTCATGACCTTGCCCTAGAACTGCTGTGGTTAGCCAGTCATGGGCTACTCCACTTACTCGGGTGGGATCATCCAGACGCAGCATACCTCCATCAAATGCTGACCGAGCAAGCCCGTCTTATGGAAATCATCGGGTTCAAACCGCCTGCATGGTCAGCTCAGGCCCTAGGATACATTTAAGAATTGACGCGGATAAGACTACATTTTTTTGCGTGTGGGTATGCTAGAACTGTGAAATAGAGGGGGAAATGCTAAGCTTTCTATCAACCTCGGTGTGAGTGTAACCGCTACTTTTATGCCTGAAAAGCTATTGCAATCTCTTCACAGCGCTTCTGCCCGTTCTACCAAGCGTCAAACCGGACGACGAGAGCATTCCTTTCAAATTGCCCAAAATCTATGGGTTAGCTTTCAATACGCTGGCGCAGGGCTAAAGTACGCCTTTATCACCCAGCGCAATTTTAGAATTCATGCGGTGATTGGCAGCATTGCGGTGAGTGCTGGCGTGTTGCTGCACCTGCTGCCTGTAGAGCTGGCTTTAATTGGCCTCACCATTGGTCTTGTGCTGACCCTAGAGCTATTGAATACGGCGATTGAGGCCGTAGTAGACCTTGTCGTTGATACCCAATATCACGAACTCGCCAAAATTGCGAAAGACTGCGCTGCGGGAGCCGTGCTGGTGTCCACTCTGGCCTCTCTGGGCGTGGCAGGCTGTTTGCTGCTGCCCCCCCTATGGAAAGTCGCATCCCTTGCATTGCTCGGTCATTAAACCTGCCTAAAAACCTGTTTGAGGGTTAGCCGACACGATAGACTAGCCAGGTAATGGCTTGAAGGAGCGACGCGCGTTGATTATCGTCATTGATAACTACGACAGCTTTACATACAACTTGGTGCAGTACCTCGGAGAGTTAGGACACACTTACCCCGTCGCTAACGATTTGCGGGTGTATCGCAATGACCAGATTTCCCTAAACGAGATTCGTCAACTGGCTCCTGATGCGATTGTCATTTCCCCTGGCCCTGGTCGTCCAGAAGATGCAGGCATTTCCCTCGACGTAATTCGCGAGTTAGGGGCATCAGTCCCCATTCTGGGCGTGTGCTTGGGGCACCAGAGCATTGGTCAGGTGTATGGCGGGGATATTGTCTCAGCCCCAGAACTTATGCACGGCAAGACCTCTCCCATTTTGCATTTGGGCGTGGGCGTCTTTGAGCAGCTTGAGAATCCTTTTACCGCTACCCGCTACCACAGCCTTGTGATTGAGCGCTCCACCTGTCCCGAAGTTCTAGAGATCACGGCATGGACAGAAGACGGCACCATTATGGGCGTGCGTCACCGCGAGTATCCCCATCTGCAAGGGGTACAGTTTCATCCAGAGAGCATCTTGACGGAGTCAGGTAAGCTACTGCTACAAAATTTTCTAATGGCGCTGCATCCTGCTGAAGTCGAGGCATCATTGTCGCGTTGATTTGCCTCATGCTCAGATTCAGGAACAATGGCTCAATCTAGCGGTCTTTTTGAAGGAAAGTACCGTTGACAGGTAAACTCATACTAGATTTTGAGCTGTCGCCTGTGCCGCTGCCATCATTTAAGACTTTGCACCCTAAGGAAGACTGAACGCATGACTATTAGACGGAGGCAGTTTCTGCGCTATGCCCAAGGCGGACTGATCGCCAGCCTAGGGGCAGGTTTAGCAAATCACTTCACCCTGAATGCAGAGGCTGCCGAGTCATTGACGATCCAGTTTTTGGGGCACACCTGCTTTCTGATCAGCGGCAGCGGCGTTCGGGTTTTGGTAAATCCTTTTCGTCCGATGGGCTGTACAGCAAAGTTTGCAGCGCCTAAGGTTTCCGCAGAGCTGGTGCTGATTAGCAGCCGTCAGCTAGACGAAGGTGTGGTGGAAGGTTTGCCAGGTAAACCTAAACTGCTGTTTGAGCCAGGACCTTACCAAACAAATGGGCTACAGCTTCAGGGGATTCGCACGCTGCATGATCGCCAGAATGGGTTTCGCTTTGGCACCAACACGGTCTGGAAGTGGAAGCAGGGTGGTCTCAACCTGGTTCATTTAGGGGGCATTGCATCCCCGCTTAATATTGAGCAAAAGATTTTGCTGGGTACGCCAGACGTGCTGTTTATTCCGGTGGGTGGCACGGATGAAACCTACACCCCAGAAGAGGCAAAAGCGGCGATCGCCCTACTTCAGCCCAGATTGGTCATCCCAACCCACTACAAAACCTCCGCAGCAGATTCCTTTACCTGCACCCTCCAGCCCGTGGATGACTTTTTGAAGACTATGGCAGGAACTACTATCCGTAGGGGTAAGGTAAACAGCCTGAGCCTCAGTCCAGGTAGTTTAGCCAAAGGCCCCGTCATTCAGGTAATGGGGTAGCGGTATTCCATTTAAGCCAGAAGGGGAGCCATGAAGCATAAAATTTTGGCCACATTAGGAACCCTTGCGCTTGTCGTGGTGCTTCTGATAGGCAGCGTTAAAGCAAGCTGGGCTATACAGTCTATGGCTGATTTTGTGATCAGCCGTCATCCAGGGCAGCTTCTAGCGCAGCTTGTGAATCGAAATAGGAGCCAGTCCTATGGTGTGCCTGTGGTGGGGTGCCAACAAAGACCCAAGCTATACCCCCCCCAGCCTAATATCGAAACCGCTTTTGTGCAGGGTTCTCTTACACTGGATCGATTTCGTCAAGGAACCGCTCAAGCTTCTCTCGCAACATACCCTTCCACTCCGCGCGGGTATTCTTACAATAATTTTGCGAGCGCCCAACCGAGAGAAGAAGTGGCCTTAGCGCACCCCACTAACTTTGGGGAACGGTATCTCCAAAACATTAATGGTCAGGTTGTGACAAATCGACCTATTATTGTGCTTCATGAAACGGTCAGTTCTGGCTGGCAAACCGTAAGATTTTTCCAAACGCCCCACCCCCGTGACGAAGATCAGGTTAGCTATCATGCGCTGATCAAATTAGACGGCACTATTTTCTACCTCGTCCCGCCAGACAAGCGAGCCTTTGGAGCCGGGAATTCAGTTTTTGAGGGAGAAGCCGTCAAAACAAATCGACGCTACTCCGCTTCAGTTAATAATTTTGCTTACCACATCTCGTTTGAAACCCCAGCCGACGGCAGGCATAACGGTAATACTCACAGTGGCTATACCAATGCTCAGTATCGTTCAGCCGCGTGGTTAGTCTCAAAGACGGGTGTTCCTGAAGATCGCATTACCACCCACAAAGGCGTAGATCGATCTGGCAGTCGCCGTGATCCTAGAAGCTTTGACCGCGAGAAGTTTTTACAGATGCTGAGCAGTCTTCCTAAGAGCCAAGAAATTAATATCGGCTGTTCTACGACTGCCCAATCTGTAGAAAACCCGTTTTAAGGTAAAAATGCAAAAAATTGGCTGTACTTAAAGCAGTACAGCCAATGTATGAAGATTCGATAGTCTGCGTTAAGCTGCAACTATTTTTTGCGAATATCCTTTGCCATATTGCGAAACATATCTAGGTCAGAAGCACTTTTACGACGCTCTGTCACCTCTGGCTTCAGCGCTTCAGCCGCTTTTTGCTCAATTTCAAACGTCGAAGGCTGTGTTACTCCTTTCTGGAGCGCCGAGGTTACAGTTTCTTCCTCAAACCCAGCACCCCAGGCTTTCGTTGTGGGGTAGCTTTTCTTTACCTTTCTGGCAGTTCTCATATAGTCTATGTTGCCCATAGACTTTGCTTCATCGGGATCTAGGAAAAAAGAATCTGCCATGGTCTACCGTCTTAACTCCGTTTGATTAGTTTTATTAACTTATGTTAATCATAACGAAGGATGTTGGTGTCACACCAGCCCT
>JBGSVR010000513.1:0-3326 GCA_041752855.1 Thermosynechococcaceae cyanobacterium | reverse complement strand
TTTTACCCCTTTAACCCCAATGCTTTCAGACATCAGCACATTTGGCAAAGCTCGGTCAACCATAGCAGGCAGTCCACTCAGCACAGAAGAACTCTCTAAAACCCATGCCTACTGGAACGCCTGTAACTACCTTGCTGTAGGCATGATTTATCTACGAGAGAATCCGCTCCTAAAAGCACCGCTCCAGTCAGAACACATCAAAAGCCGACTCTTGGGACACTGGGGTTCTAGCCCTGGCATGTCTTTTACCTACATTCACCTCAATCGACTCATTAAAAAATACGACCTAAATCTGATCTTTCTGGCGGGGCCGGGTCATGGCGCACCCGGCATTTTGGGTCCCGTTTATCTAGAAGGCACCTACTCTGAGGTTTATCCCGACAAAAGCGAAAACGAAGTAGGTCTAAAGCATTTCTTTAAGCAGTTTTCTTTTCCAGGGGGCATTGGCAGCCACTGTACGCCAGAAACGCCTGGCTCTATCCATGAAGGGGGCGAGCTGGGCTACAGCGTTTCCCACGCTTACGGCACGGTTTTTGACAACCCAGATTTAATTTCTGTTGTGATGGTTGGGGATGGCGAGGCTGAAACAGGGCCATTGGCAACGGCGTGGCACTCTAATAAATTCCTCAACCCTATTCGAGATGGTGCAGTGCTGCCCATTCTGCACCTCAATGGCTACAAGATTAATAACCCAACGCTGCTCGCGCGTATTAGCCATGACGATCTCGAAAGCCTCTTTAAGGGCTATGGCTACACGCCCTATTTTGTGGAAGGCTCTGATCCAGAAAGTATGCACCAGGCAATGGCGGCAACTTTAGAGCACTGCATTAGCGAAATCAAACAGATTCAGGCCGAAGCGCGGAGCAGCGGCGTGGTTAGCCTCCCGCATTGGCCGATGATTATTCTGCGGAGTCCAAAGGGATGGACAGGGCCTAAGGAAGTGGATGGTCATAAAGTTGAGGGGTTTTGGCGATCACATCAAGTCCCCATTGCCAACATCCAAACCAATCCCACCCATCTTCAGCTCTTAGAAGACTGGATGCGCAGCTATAAGCCAGAGGAGCTGTTTGACGAGACAGGACGGCTAATTGCAGAACTGAGAGAGCTGGCTCCTAGGGGCGATCGCCGCATGAGTGCCAACCCCCACGCCAACGGCGGGGTACTCCGCAAAGCGCTAAAGATGCCAGACTTTCGAGCGTATGGGGTCGAAGTTGCAACACCAGGTACCACAGAAGTAGGCAACACCCTGCCCCTCGGCAATTTCTTGCGCGACATTATGCGCAACAACATGAGCAACTTTCGGGTATTTGGTCCTGACGAAACTGCTTCTAATAAGCTCCAGGCTGTTTACGAAGTCAGCAAAAAAGTCTGGATGGCAGCATACCTTCCTGAAGATGCGGACGGCAGCGAACTGACCACCGATGGTCGCGTCATGGAAATGCTGAGTGAGCATACCCTAGAAGGCTGGCTCGAAGGCTACCTCTTGACGGGTCGCCACGGCTTCTTTTCGACCTACGAAGCTTTTGTTCATGTCATTGACTCCATGATCAATCAGCACTGTAAGTGGTTAGAAATCTCCAGTCACATTGCTTGGCGCTCTTCCATTGCGTCCCTCAATTTGCTGATTACCTCTACGGTTTGGCGACAAGACCACAACGGCTTTACCCACCAAGATCCTGGCTTTTTAGATGTGGTTCTCAACAAAAGCCCAGACGTAGTTCGGGTGTATCTTCCGCCGGATGCCAATACGCTTCTTTCTGTGGCAGATCACTGTCTTCGCAGCACCGATTACGTCAACGTGATTGTCTCTGACAAACAGGTTCACCTACAGTACCTGGATATGGCAAGCGCCATCCAGCACTGCACCAAAGGGTTAGGCATTTGGGATTGGGCTAGCACCGATGAAGGTCAAGAGCCGGATGTGGTGATGGCCTGCGCGGGGGATGTCTTGACTCAGGAAGCCTTGGCGGCAACCGTGCTGCTGCGGGAGCATTTCAGCGATCTCAAAATCCGGTTTATTAATGTCGTTGATCTGCTCGCACTCCAGCCGGATACTGAGCATCCTCACGGACTTTCTGACCGAGATTTTGACTCTCTATTTACCCTAGATAAGCCGATTATTTTTAACTTTCACGGCTATCCTTGGCTCATCCACCGCCTAACCTATCGACGCACCAATCACCGCAATCTGCACGTCCGTGGCTACAAAGAAAAGGGGAACATTAATACGCCCCTTGAGCTTGCCATTATTAACCAAGTTGATCGCTTTAGTCTGGCAATGGATGTAATTGACCGCGTCCCCAAACTGAAGGTAGCAGGTGCCCACGCTAAGGAGCATTTTAAGAACCAGCAGATTGAGTGCCGTAACTATGCCAATGAGAATGGCATTGATCCAGCCGACATTGTCAACTGGAAGTGGCCTTACTAAATACCATGAAAATCTTAGTCCTCAATGCAGGTTCCAGTAGCCAAAAGAGCTGTGTTTATGACATTACGGGTACCACCTTACCCAATAGACCGCCTCAGCCACTCTGGGAATGCATTGTGGACTGGACACATAGTCAAGGTATTGCCGAAGTCAAAATTACGACGGCACAAGGCACTGTGCTTGAGGAAGAAATCTCTACTCAAACGCACTCAGAAGTCACAGCTCACGTTCTCAATACCCTATGGCAAGGGGAAACTCAGGTTATTAATGACCTTTCAGAGATTGATGTCGTGGGGCATCGTGTGGTGCATGGGGGGCAGCAGTATCAGCAAAGTACCTTTGTAACGGCTGAAGTTAAGATGGCGATCGCCTCGCTAACCAATTTTGCCCCCCTCCATAATCCCATCAACCTTGAAGGCATAGAAGCCATTGAAAAAGCCCTAGGTGATGTGCCTCAAGTCGCGGTCTTTGATACGGCATTTCATGCTCAACTACCCTTAGCCGCAGCGGTTTATCCGGGTCCCTATGCATGGTTTGAGCAAGGTATCCGGCGCTATGGCTTTCACGGCATCAGCCATCAATACTGCGCCCAGCGCACCGCTCAGCTCATGGGCAAACCCCTTAAAGACCTGCAACTCATTGTCTGTCACTTAGGCAATGGCTGTTCTCTCTCTGCTATCCGCGACGGTCACAGTGTAGATACCACTATGGGGTTTACGCCCCTTGATGGCCTCATGATGGGAACGCGATCGGGTTCGGTAGACCCAGGAATTTTAATTTATCTATTGCGGCAAGAAGGCTATAGTGCCGATCAATTAGAGCAGTTACTCAATAAAAAATCAGGCTTAAAGGGTATTTCTGAGCTATCTGCCGACATGCGACAAATCACGACGGCAGC
>JBGSVR010000512.1:0-3037 GCA_041752855.1 Thermosynechococcaceae cyanobacterium | reverse complement strand
CATGACAAAAAAAGTCACAAACCATAGGAGCGGGAGCCATGGCTTGAGCAGTTTTCCCCAGGGTTGCCGTTGACTCCAAGCGCCGAGATAACCTCCCCCCAAGGCGACACCCGTTATGCAACCGAGCCACAGCACAGGCTCTAAGCCCTGCTTGCTAAGGGCGATCGCCCCTACAATCCCCACGCCCCCAGCGATCACCCCAGCCCTCTCTCTATGCCCCCAGCCCTGCATTGCCCCCCAAGATAGGGCTGGAACCGTCACCAGCAGCGCCAGCACCAGCCAGAGTCGCCAAAGCTGCTCAACCGGATAGCGGCCGACAAAAATGAGGCGGAGGTTAACCGTCACCACCTCCCACTGCGCCTGAGTAAAGATCCAGGTGCCAAGCGCGCTTAGGGTTGCAACAATGATGCCAAGGCTAATTAGGGTTAGTAGGACATTAGGCCAAGTGCTTAAAAGATTTTGTCGTATCCAAATCCAGTATTTTTGACGAGAAGACGGGCTGAAGGTCGTTTTGAATTGGTTTTGCCAAGACTCCATAGGTGATCAGCGCTCTACGATTTGAATGCGGCGGTTATAGAGATTCATGACAAAAGAGATTGCCAAACTAATGGCTAGGTAGGTTGCCATTAACAGCAAAATCACCTCCACAGCGCGTCCGGTTTGGTTAAAGGTGGTCGAAGAGACGGAATAGAGGTCAGGATACCCCACGGCAATCGCCAAGCTAGAGTTTTTGGCAAGGTTGAGGTACTGACTTGTCAGCGGCGGCACAATCACGCGCAGCGCCTGAGGTAAAATCACCAGCCGTAGGGTTAGGTTAGGCTGAAGCCCCAGCGATCGCGCTGCTTCCCATTGACCTTTTGGCACTGATAAGATTCCGCCGCGCACAATTTCTGCAATAAAGGCGGCAGTGTAAAAGGTAAGTCCAAATAAAATCGCAGAATATTCTGGGGTTAACAGCAGCCCACCCGTAATGTTGCTGTTGCGCACCGCTGGCAGCTCCAGATTCCACGGAAACTCTTTGGTCAACACCCAGGCAATACAGCCCCAAAAAATAACGGTGATGGCTGCCATAAACCAAGGGCTGGCGGGTTCTCCATTGAGCTGACGGCGACGTAAGGTGCGAAAGACCCATCGGGCGATCACCACACCAATACCAATGCAGATGATCCAGGACAGCAAGCTGATCCGAGGCAAAAAATTGGGCAAGAGCAGCCCTCGCTGACTCAAAGACAAATCGCCAATGAAGCGAATTCGCTGCTCAAAGGGTGGCGCACTTAAAAAGACCGCAAAGTACCAAAACATGAGCTGAATCAGCAGCGGCAGGTTCCGAAACAGCTCCACATAAATCGTCCCCAACTGCCGCACCAGCCAGTTCGACGACAGCCGCGCAATGCCAATCCCTGTGCCAATTAACGTTGCCAGCACCAACCCCAGCGCCATAATGCGCAGGGAATTGACGATGCCAACCCCCAATGCCTGAGCATAGGTATCGGTCGGCTGATAGGGAATGGGCGTTTCACCAATATTGAACCCTGCCTGAGACTGGAGAAAATCAAATCCAAAGCTCAACTGTTTTTGCTGAAAGTTTGCGACGAGGTTACTGCCGCAATAGGCCACGAGTAAGCCAATCAGTCCCAACACCAGAATCTGAGCAGCCCAAGGCCAAAATTTAGGATGGTTCCAAGGCTGCGACTTTAACGCTTTCATACATCGCCTGCCGATACAAATAAGACTGTAGCAAAGGCTAAGTTTAAAAAGGTTAGCGTAAAATGTGATCGCAACCTGTTTGTTAAATCACTTGTGTGCTGAAGCCAAAACCCAACCGTATTGAAAAGGTTATTTAACACAGAGACAGGGTTCATTTTTTTGGGTTAACATCGACTTTAAGCCCCTGATGTCGCTTTATTCATTAAAAGTTCCTCATTAGGGTGCGATAGGTTTATGCAGCGTAGCTCTTTGGCGAGAGGTGCGCTGTTTTTTTAGGGCGCAACTCCGCAACAATGGAGAAAGACGCTACAGCAAGGTCAACCTCATTCAATATGATAAAAGTGATTTTTTGGGGCACGCCTCAATTTGCAGTGCCGTCCCTTGCGCGCCTGCTTACAGATTCTAGATTTAATGTATTGGGCATTGTGACCCAGCCCGATAAGCGACGTGGGCGTGGCAATCAGCTTATTCCTTCGCCTGTTAAGCAGTTGGCCTTAGAGCATGGGCTACAGGTTTGGCAGCCTGCTCGGGTCAAAAAAGACGCTCAAGTTTTAGAAGAACTGCGATCGCAGCAGGCTGATACCTTTGTGGTGGTGGCCTACGGTCAAATCTTGTCCCCCGAAATTTTGGCATTGCCGCGCTTGGGCTGTGTAAATGCCCACGGTTCGCTACTGCCTGCCTATCGCGGTGCTGCCCCCATTCAGTGGAGCATTTTTAACGGCGATGCGGTGACAGGCGTAACCACGATGCTAATGGATGCGGGGATGGATACAGGCCCAATGCTGCTCAAAGCTTCTATACCTGTTGAGTTATTGGATGATGTTGTAGCGGTTTCTGCGCGTTTATCTGAAATCTCTGCTGATTTGCTGGTGGAGACGCTTATAAAGCTAGACCAGGGCAGTATTACGCCACAGACTCAAGAAGATGAGCTTGCCACCCATGCCCGTCTGCTCGACAAGCCCGATTTTTTGATGGACTGGGGGAAAACTGCGATCGCCCTCCACAATCAGGTGCGTGCATTTATCCCCAACGTTGTAGCGCAGTTCCGCGATCAGCCCGTTAAGGTGTTC
Organism: Thermosynechococcaceae cyanobacterium; assembly: GCA_041752855.1. Classification (GTDB taxonomy): domain Bacteria; phylum Cyanobacteriota; class Cyanobacteriia; order Thermosynechococcales; family Thermosynechococcaceae; genus JAAURS01. The sequence goes on along the minus strand of JBGSVR010000512.1, from coordinate 260 downwards.
AAAACGGTACCTCTCGCGATGAAGTACCAAGAGGCACTAACGCCAGAGCTACAAACGCTAGTGACAGACTTGGCGCAGCAAGAAATGGTGTCATTTGACCCTGGGACAATTGTTTTAATTGCCAAAGGACATGGCCCTGTGATGCAGACGGGCGAGGGTTTACTGCTGCTTCAGTCCGTTCAGCCTGCGGGGAAAAAGCAGCAGAGCGGGTGGGATTTTGCCAATGGGCTAAGGCTACAGGTGGGCGAGCATTTTGAAAA
>JBGSVR010000511.1:0-14620 GCA_041752855.1 Thermosynechococcaceae cyanobacterium | reverse complement strand
TCAACAGTTCTCAACCACGACTAAGCTGAGTGGAATTGCCGTATTTTCAGCCGCCTATGGTGACACCATCGGTTCTAAAAGCTATATCGATCCGGAAAGCAATGCAGTCAGCCTGAAGGATGCCAGAGCCACGGCGATCGCTGCGGTTCAGCTCAATTTCAACACCAGTTTTGTCGGTAGCGACCTATTGCAAACGACCTTGTTTGTAGGAAATGGAGGGCAAGACTTGTTTGGCGCTGCCAACATTGGAGCCAGTCCCACAAATCCGACTTCCACTGCACAATCTATATTTGTGCCAGGACAATACTACTGGACAGGGTATCCGTCTAGCGTTGGGCTATACCGTCTTGCCTATACCTTCAAACCCATGAAGGATTTATCGGTTACGGTTGGTCCCTTATTTTACACAACTGACATTATTGACCTCAACAGCTACACTGCCCCTAGCAACGGCTTTAGCTCTTGGTTTTTTATCAACAATCCGCAAATTAATCCCTATCAAGTTAATTTTTTTGGCGGGGCTGGTGCTGGAATCAACTGGCAAGTGGGCGGTGGCCCTTTCGCCTTTCGAGCGGTCTATGTTGCCTCTAGCCCCGTTAATTCGGTGGCGAATAACTTTGGTGGCGGATTATTTGGCGACCCCTATCAGGGTACGGCTGAGTTAGAGTACGCCAACAAGTTTGGCGCTAATAAAAAGAATAGCTATGCCGTGCGATTGCAATACACCAATTCTGCAACGTCCAATATTTCTCAGAATGCTGGTGGCGTTAATGCTGAGCTTACCTTGGGTCGGTTTGGCCTGTTTGCGCGCTATGGCATTGCAGGCGCTCAGTCCTATGGGGGTGCTACGCCTCTTCCCTACGACGACAACTTAGTCGGAATTGGTACAGATAGAAAATTTTTGTCCCAAAGCTGGATGGTGGGTGTGGGGGTCAATGATTTATTCATTCCTGGTTCATTGTTAGCGGTGGCAGGGGGACAGCCATTTATTAACGATCTGGGTTCTGGGACTTCCGCCGCGACGGGCGCTCGGATCAATGACACCGCTCAAACCAACCTTGAGGCGTTTTATCGGTTTCCGATTAACGACAATATTTCAATTACGCCTGATGTGATGGTGATTTTTAATCCCAATAACAGCACCAGTACCCCAACCTTGATTCAAGGGATATTGCGGGTAACGTTTTCGTTCTAGTCAACTCATTCTCTCATTTCCAAGTGGGTGTCAGATTTTCTGACACCCACTTTTTCTATGGCGAAGTCTGATGCTGCTGAGGGTTGCGCCTTATTTGAGCATTCGCTCTAGAAATTGCTGGGCGCGATCGCACTTGGGCTGCGTAAAAAATTCTGCTGGTGGGCTGTCTTCTTCTAAGATGCCCTGGTTGAGGAACCAAACCCGATCTGAAACATCCCGCGCAAACCCCATCTCGTGGGTAACGATCGCCATAGTCATGCCCGTCTGCGCTAGCTTTTTCATCACCTCCAAGACCTCCTGCACCATCTCAGGATCCAGCGCTGAGGTGGGTTCATCAAACAGAATGACCTCAGGATTCATGGCTAGGGCACGGGCGATCGCCACGCGCTGCTTTTGCCCACCGGACAGTTTAGAGGGGTAAACATTTGCCTTTTCTGCCAGCCCCACTTTGCCCAATAGTTCCATCCCTGCCTCCTTTGCCTCAGAGGGATGTACCTTACTAACCTTAATGGGTGCATAAGTGACATTCTCTAAAACGGTCATGTGGGGAAACAGGTGAAAATGCTGAAACACCATGCCCACTTTTTGCCGAATTTTTGAAATATTTACCTTTGGGTCTGTCATGTCCTGGTCGCCAAAATAGAGACGTCCCTTGGTCGGTTTTTCGAGGAGGTTCATGCAGCGCAGAAGCGTAGATTTACCGCAGCCGGAAGGTCCCAAAATTGCTACCACTTCGCCCTTATGCAGTTCGGTCGAGATCCCTTTAAGCACGTCTAGGGCACCAAAGGATTTATGCAAACCTTCTGTCCGCAGAACGGTATCATTCATAGGATTTTTCTCCTGATGTAGCCAGTACGGGGTTTAATTTTTCGGCAGAATGAACTGAATCTCTACTCACTCCGTTTCAGTCGCCGCTCTAGGGTGGATGCCGCTGAGGTAAGCCCCATTACCATGAGGTAGTACAGCAGCCCTGCGGTGAGTAAAGGTTCAAAATAGATGTATTTGTTAGCACCCACAATCTGGCTGGCCCGTAGGGTTTCTACCACGCCAACGGTAGACACTAACGAAGAATCTTTGAGCAGCGAGACGGTCTCATTGACAAGGGCAGACAGAATGTTTTTGAGTGCCTGGGGTAAAATTACGTCCATCATCATCATGGGGTAAGGGATGCCCAGAGACATAGAGGCTTCGCTCTGCCCCTTGTCTACAGCCTGAATGCCTGCCCGAATGGTCTCGGACATATAGGCTCCAGAGTTGAGGGTAAAGGTTGTAACCCCTGCCTGTAATGGCGTGATATCAAATCCAAATAACTGAGGGATAGCATAGTAGATCAGCGAGAGCTGAAGCAAAAGCGGTGTGCCCCGAAACACAGAGGTATAGGCATTAGCAAACCACCGGAGAGGTCTGAATCGAGAGATTTTGAGCAGAGATAGCCCTGTTGCGGCAATGAGTCCTAGAAAGACAGAGCTAAGCGTAAACAAAAGCGTGGTAGGGATGCCTTTCAGAATAAATAGGTAGTCATCTAAACTGAGGCGACCAAAGTTAATATTGAGTCCGCCCTTTTTGGGTGCTTCTGCGGGGGCTTTCTGAGCGCTCAGCGCCTTGGGGTTGATGGAAAACCACTGTTTTGCCAGCGCTTCTAGCTCGTTACTGCCCTTCATTCTGTACAGGACTTTATTAAAAGGCTCAACCAGTTTAGAACCCTTGGGGAATGCGATCGCCGAGCCAGACTGTTCTTCTGAGGGAATGATCGCGTATTCTAGGTCGGGGTTTGACTGGATGAAACCCTGAGCCACCGTATCTTCGACAATCGCCGCTTCAATGCGCTTCGCTCGAATCTCCTGAATAATATCGGGGACTTTGTTGAGCTGCTTAATCTGCATCGGCACATTTTTGGCGATCGCCTGGGCGTTTTGCTCCTGAATGGTGCCAAGCTGAACGCCGACGTTTTTGCCCTTAAGGTCTGTAGGCTTTTTAAGATTGCTGTCTTTGAGAGAGACGATCGTGTCTTTGGCTTCATAGTAGACAATGGAAAAGTCTAAGTTTTTCTTGCGCTCTGGGGTGGGGGTCATCCCCGCCATCACAAAATCGGCTCGCCCTGCCTGAAGACCAGGAATCAAACCATTGAAGTCTGATTCTTGAATTTTGAGCTTAAAGCCCAGCTCACGAGCGAGCGTATTGGCAATATCCACGTCAAAGCCCACAATTTTGCGTTCTCCCCCAGTGGTGTCATAGAACTCGTAGGGCGGATAGTCGGGGGAGGTAATCATCACCAACTCCTCTTTGCCAACGGCAGATTGGGCAGTGACCCGTAGAAGGTTGAAAGGATGGGCAATTGCCCCTATTGCCATAGCAACTGCAAGGAGGGTCAGAAAAAACCGCTTTTTTCTATCGTGCATTTAGGTTTTATCAAAAATTCTGGCTTATTCTGCTTGCAAGCGTATCCTGCCCAGACAGAGAGAAGATGTGTGCAAATTTACGATTGAGTCTTCGCTTTGGCTTTAATGTGTCCTCTAGACCAAAGTGAGAAAGCACACCCCATGCGCCATCGGACAGAATATATTAATCGCCTAACCACCTCCATCGGACTACAGCAAAATCAGCATCAATGATAAAATAAAGGTAGAAGTTAAGACACCCAATAAAGATTCGCACACACTGATACCTATTGAGTTTAGGGCTGTGTGGTGACAGGTTTAAAAGTGTCTCCTGCAATGCAAAAATTGAGGAGATTCATCATGAATTTTTCAGAATACTCACCCGAAAATGTTAGAAGAGATTTTACTTTAAGACGCAATAGCCTACAGAGCATGAGCATGGGGTATTTGGGCTATAGAGTAGATTGGACTTTACACCATGGCGATCAGTCAGCGCCATGGTGTAGCAAAAAAAGTACTATGAGTTCTCATGGTGGTCACTTTGGGATGGGTGCCGTCTGGCATCTGCTCGTAAAGCTGCTGATTAACGAGTTAGTCGTGGAGCAGCGGGTTGAGTACTTAAATCGCTGTTGGCTGCTAAGCAACTCTCAAAATGAGCGCAAGTCTTTATCCGCGACCTTAAAACGGCTGTTTGCCTTGATGCGCTAAATCAGCAATATCCCATGATTGATGGCTTGCAGCGCTCCTCTGACCTGCGCCATACTGTTCTATCAATACGGCGTTAAATCCCAAGGGCAGCAGCATCATGATTCCTGGCGAAATTCTGGTAGAAGATGGCGAAATTGAGCTAAATGCAGGCCGTCCTACTGTGCAGATGCAGGTGGCAAATACGGGCGATCGCCCCATTCAAATCGGCTCCCACTTTCATTTCTTTGAAGTGAACGCCGCCTTAACCTTTGACCGAGCGGCAGCGCGTGGGATGCGCCTAGATATTCCAGCAGGCACTGCGGTTCGGTTTGAACCAGGGGATGAAAAGTCGATTACGCTGGTGTCCTATGCTGGCACCCGTGAAGTCTATGGCTTTAATGCTCAAATTGAAGGCAAGCTAGAGTCAAAGGCGAAAGCAGAAGGCAAACAGAAAAAGCGAAAATAAAACCAAGGGATTAATGGAGACCGTCAGTCATGCAGTCTGAAGTCACAGTCAAACATCTGTCGCTATATGACACAGACTACCAACTTTGGTTGAATCAAACTGTTGCCCAGTTAAAAGCGCAAGATTTAAGCCAAGTTGACTTAGAAAATTTAATTGAGGAGATCGAGAGCTTAGGGAGAAATGAAAAACACGCTATTTCAAGCTATTTAATGCAACTGTGTGAGCATCTCCTCAAGATCAAGCATTGGGAATCTGAACGAGAGATGTGTTTACGGGGCTGGAAACGCGAGGTTATCAATTTCAGACTACAAATTCAAGAAACGTTGGAGGACAGCCCCAGCTTGAGGTTGTTTTTGCAGGATATTTTCCCTAAACAATATAAAAATGGCAGAAAGCTTTTTCTGAATGCTAGTGAACTAGAGGCCAAGCTAATTCCTGAGGCTCCTGATTTTACCCTGGAGCAAGCCCTAGATGAAGACTGGCTTCCCTGGCAAGCTGAATAACCTGCATTGTCTTGCTAGCTAATCTCAACATTAACTCTTTATGATCCAACCCACCAACAGCTCTCACAATTCATACCCGTTGTCGCCGATGCGGACAGAATTGGTGTGGGAGGGCAAGTATGACGAGTATGGCGATCGCCACGAGGTAGATATTGCGGGTTTTGCCCTACCGATACAGAAGATTTATCAACGCCTCAACACTACACCCGAACGACTCGCTGATTTTTGCGAAAAATGGAAAATTGAAGAGCTTGCCCTATTTGGCTCCGTTTTGCGGGATGACTTTCGAGTGGATGGGAGCGATCCGAGCGATATTGATTTTTTATATCTTTTTGTTCAAGGTGCAGGGCATAGTTTATTTGATGTCATGCACCTCAGTGAAGAATTGGAAGGTCTGCTTCAACGAAAGGTTGATTTTGTGAGTAAAACTGCGATTCAAAATAGTCGTAATTGGCTGCGCCGCAAAGAAATTTTAGGATCAGGAATGATTATCTATGCAAAGAAATCAGCAGTCACTGTTTGATATTGTGGATTCTATTGCACTCATTTTTGAATATGTGACAGATTGGAATGACTTTGTCCTATCTATCAAAGACAAAGATGCAGTGATCCGCCGACTTACAATTATTGGTGAAGCAACAAAACGTCTATCAATGGAGTTTCGAGCCTCTCACCCTCATATTCCTTGGAAGGATATGGCGGGTTTACGAGATGTGGTTGTTCATGAATACGATGAAATTGATTTGGCTAGACTAAAGCCTGTGATTGAGGTTGAGTTACCTCAAGTTCTGCAAGACTTACAACCATTACTGCCCCCTTTCCCAGAAGATCAACAATGACCCAGCAACCCCTCCATAAACCCCACAATCCTCATCTGTTGTCGCAGATGAGAACGGAGTTGGTGTGGGAGGGCAAGTATGACGAGTATGGCGATCGCCGCGAGGTGGATATTGCGGGTTGTGCGATGCCGATGCGAGAGGCAGCAGCGCAGCGCTCGAACCGCTCTTTGTTGCGCCCAGGGCAGAACCCATTGCCCACTGTGCCTGGGCGAAGAAGCAGGCACAGTGGGCAGGATCACTCCATCGGTAGAGAAGAATGAGTAAATCCCAGAACCCTTCGGTTTTAGCCCCACCAAAACGCTAAAATTACGGATATCAATTCCCCGATGGGAGAGCATTTCAGCCACGATGACATCCTCTCCACCCACCCATAAAATGCTTTCCCCAGGGCCAGTTCAGCCCCAAACCTTAAGTGATCGCCTCACTAGCCTCCTGAATCGTCTACAAATTTCCTCCGAGTCGCTGATTCTGTTTGCGGCTTTTTTGATTGGAGGCACAACGGGGTTGGCGATCGCCTTTTTCCGCTACCTCACCCGCAGCATCGAACACCTCACGTTTGAATCCCTAATGGGAGTTCTTTCTCCCCTAGGACCCTGGACGCTGGCGCTGATTCCGGCAGTGGGCGGTCTGCTGGTAGGAGTGCTGCGCTGGTGGCTGCCACAGTTCTTTGGTCAGGGCTGGAGTTCTTTACTCAGTGATAGTCGTGACCAGCCGATTTCGCCATTGCGTCCAGTGCTAAAGCTGCTGGGCGCGGCGCTCTCCCTAGGTACAGGTGCTTCTCTAGGTCCAGAAGGTCCCAGTGTAGAAATTGGTGCAAACGTCGGGGTTTTGCTCGGTCAAAGTTTTCAGGTTGCCAAAGAGCGCTACAGGCTTTTGCTGGGCGCAGGGGCAGCGGCAGGGTTAGCGGCAGGGTTTAATGCCCCCATTGCAGGCGTATTTTTTGCCCTTGAAGTGGTTCTGGGGCAGGCATTTACCACCCAAGGTGCAAGTCTTATCCTGCTCTCCGCCGTCGTTTCATCCCTTATTGCGCGGGCAGTTTTTGGCGTACAGGCAGAATTTGACCTGCCCACCTATCAAGTGCTGAGCAACTGGGAGTGGCTGTGCTATTTGGGGTTGGGGATACTGGCGAGCGGCGTATCTTTAGCCTATACCCAGGCCATTCGCCTCTTTCAGCAGCTTTTTCAGGGTGAAATTCCCGCAGCAGAGTGGGTGGGGCGAATTCCACCTCTGCTCAAACCTGCCGTTGGGGGCGCAATTGTGGGGTTAGTGGCGCTGGGTCTGCCGCAAATTTTAGGGGTCGGCTACAGCACTTTAGAGGTAATCCTCAAAGGGGGTGCTTTTCCCCTCAGCGTGCTGCTCATTATGCTGCCCGTGAAGCTATTGGCAACGGCCTTAAGCTTAGGGAGTGGACTGGTTGGCGGTATTTTTGCCCCCGCCATGTTTTTAGGGGCTTGCTTAGGCGCAATTTATGGACAGGTACTCAATACCTTTTTGCCCCCTGCCATTGCCGAGGTCATTGCTTCCCCCGCCGCCTATGCCATGGTGGGGATGGCGGCGGTGTTGGGCAGTAGCGCCCGTGCGCCGCTGACGGCAATTCTGCTGCTGTTTGAGCTAACGCGAAACTACGTGATTATTTTGCCGCTGATGGCGGCGGTTGGCGTGAGCGTCTGGATTGTAGAGCGCATGAATGCAATGCCAGCCGTTCAGGCTTTAGCCCTACCGCAGATGGGAGTTAACGTGCGCCAGACCGATGACCGAGATTGGCTTCAGCACATGACGGTCGCAGAAGTGATGGGCACAGGCTACACCGCGCTGGTAGAAACCATGACGGTTGTAGATGCAGGCTTGGCGATGGTGAAGGCTAAATGCTCGACTATCTTGGTTTGGGACGCAGCACAACAGCTTACGGGAATTGTCACTTTGGCAGATATCCGGCGACACCTACCCCCAGCTAGCTCGTTGGCAGACCGTAATTTAGTGCCGCCTCAAACCCTCAAAGATATTTGCACTAAAGAAATTTTGTATGCTTACCCCACCGAATTGGTGAAGCACGCTACCGAGCGCATGGTTACGCGAGGGTTGCAGCTACTCCCCGTGGTGAACGCGGCTAATCCACGGCAGGTCTTGGGGATCTTAGAGCAGCATCAAGTCGATATCGCCGCAGATTTTGCCAGTACCCAGGCGGCGCTCAATATCTTTATCCAGGCGGGGATGGTAGAGGAGTTGCCAATTAATCTTCAAGAATTGCGTCTAGAAACCGATTTAGCGCACGTTTCTAATTCAACTCAGTAGAAAGGCATTTTGATCTATAAAACGGGTTTCGGCTGCGTGACCGACTGAGCGATAGCCGAAGTCTCAACCCTCAAATCCCGTAGGTCAGAGGGTTGAGCGAAGCCGAAACCCAATCCTAGCTAGTAGAATTGTTTCAGCCTATCTACTTAAAGCCCTGTGACTCGCAGAATCAAGACTTTGGCTGCTGTCCGCATCTATAATTAAGTTAATCTGCTGTTATAAGAGAGCATCTGGCTGCGAATGTCCACTGAACTGCAAGCTGAAATTGCCGAGGCCGTCGCGCATCGCCGCAATTTTGCCATTATTTCTCACCCAGATGCGGGTAAAACAACCCTAACCGAAAAGCTGCTGCTGTACGGGGGTGCTATTCACGAGGCGGGTGCGGTCAAAGCCCGTCGCGCCCAGCGTCACGCCACTTCTGACTGGATGGAAATGGAGCAGCAGCGGGGGATTTCGATTACCTCAACGGTGCTTCAATTTGTCTATGGTGATGCTCAGATTAATCTTCTAGACACGCCTGGGCACCAAGATTTTAGTGAAGATACTTACCGCACTCTTGCTGCCGCAGATAATGCCGTCATGCTCATTGACGCGGCAAAAGGGCTAGAGCCGCAGACGCGCAAACTGTTTGAAGTGTGTCAGATGCGGTCTTTGCCCATCTTCACTTTTGTCAATAAGTTAGACCGTCCTGGGCGGGAGCCGATTGAGCTACTAGACGAAATTGAGCAGGAGCTGGGGCTGCAAACCTACGCCGTCAACTGGCCGATTGGAACAGGCGATCGCTTTAAGGGCATCTTTGATCGACGTAAACAGCAAATTCACCTGTTTGAGCGCAGTCAACACGGCAGAAAAGAAGCCCGTGACACCATTCTTGAGCTGGGCGACCCTAGACTTGAAACCTTGCTAGAACCCGATCTGTACCATCAGCTTAAGGATGAACTAGAACTGCTGTCTGGCGCGGGTTCTGAGCTTGACCTAGACCTCGTGCGTCAGGGTAAAATGACCCCCATCTTTTTTGGGAGTGCCATGACCAACTTTGGTGTAGAGCTATTCTTAGATGCATTTTTAGACTACGCCATGAAGCCTGGTGCCTATAGCAGCACCTTAGGTCTGATTGAACCCACCTATGAGGACTTTACGGGCTTTGTCTTTAAGCTCCAGGCCAATATGGACTCAAAACATCGCGATCGCGTGGCGTTTGTACGGGTCTGTACCGGGAAGTTTGAAAAAGACATGACCGTTCAGCACGCCCGTACAGGCAAAAGCATTCGCCTATCGCGTCCGCAAAAGCTGTTTGCACAAGGGCGTGAATCTATTGAAGAGGCATATCCTGGAGATGTGATTGGGCTGAATAACCCTGGTATGTTTGCAATCGGCGACACGATTTTCTGCGGCAAAAAGCTGGAATATGCAGGCATCCCCTGCTTTTCGCCGGAATTGTTTGCCTACCTCAAAAACCCAAATCCTTCAAAATTCAAACAGTTTCTAAAGGGCGTATCCGAACTTCAAGAAGAAGGCGCAATCCAGATTATGTATTCTGTGGATGAGTCTAAACGCGACCCAATTTTGGCGGCGGTGGGGCAGCTTCAGTTTGAAGTGATCCAGTTCCGGCTACAAAATGAGTATGGCGTTGAAACCCGTCTGGAGCTTTTGCCCTACACAGCAGCACGCTGGGTTACAAACGGCTGGGAAATTTTGGACAAGGTCGGCAGAATTTTCAATGCTTCTACGGTCAAAGATGGCTGGGGACGACCTGTCTTACTGTTCCGCAACGAGTGGAATGTGCAGCAGCTTATGACCGATCATCCCAACTTAAATCTGAGCCGTATTGCGCCCGTTGTCTCTGGCACAGAGCCTGGAAAATGACGATCTTAAGGTGATCTTAAGGCGGCGCAAAACCCAAAATTGCGTTTACAATTAGGCTACTAAGCATTTATACGGAATTTCAAGGGCATGACAAACGGGACTTCTCAAGACAATCACACTCTCTCAGAGCGAGAGCTTCAGGTCATTGAGCTAGTAGCCTCGGCGTTGACCAACCAAGAGATTTCAGAAAAGCTAGAAATTAGTAAGCGTACCGTCGATAACCATATCAGCAACATTCTGACCAAAACCTCTACTGATAACCGCGTTGCCCTTGTGCGCTGGGCGTTGCAGTCGGGCAAAATTTGCCTCAATGATGTGAATTGCTGCACTTTGCCAGAGCTGGGAACACCTCAGGAAGTTACGGCGGGTTCCTAGTTTATATAGCTTGTGCTTAGGCTCATGAATTTCACAAACCCCAACTTTGACCCTCTCCCCCTTCGACAAGCTCAGGGCAACGCCCAGCCCCTCTCCCGTTCTGGGAGAGGGGAGTAAGAATCTTGTCCCCCTTCTCCCGTTCTGGGAGAAGGGGGGAGGGGATGAGGGAGTGCAACGCGTGTAGCTTCTAAGCAGATCCTTATGAAAATGATGACAACAACGATTCCTGAAATGATCGCTTGGGCTAAGATGCCCCTGTCTGTCTATCGAGAGGTGGCGGCACATTTGCGTCAGGTTTCTGGCGTTGAGGTCGAACTTTTGCCCCAAACAGCACAACAGTTTGACTACACCCTAAGCCAGATAGGCGGGCTGCGAATTAGTGAAGAAAATATCGTTGGGGCTGAGGACAAAGCGAGAGTGGTAGAAATTTTGAACTACTACTGCGATCGCTTTGGGGACTGGCAGCTTTTATAGGCCAAGTTTGCGGTAGGTTGAGCAACGTATGATGAAGCAAGTCTTCTGCTGAGCCTGTTCATGACCCGCACTTTCTGGATTACGCTTTTTATTGCCTTTGCTAACTCGCTCAGCTTTACTATTCTTATCCCCATCCTCTATCTCTACGGAAAAGAGTTTGGGCTAACGGATTTTCAGACTAGCCTGCTGTTTGCCACCTACGCCGCTGCGCAGTTTATTTCAACGCCTGTGATTGGCAAACTCTCCGATCGCTTTGGGCGCAAGCCTTTGCTCATTATCAGCTTAGCGGGCACTGTGATTGCAAACTTCCTTGCAGGAACCGCCAGTGGTGCTGCTATGCTGTTTTTTGCGCGTTTTCTAGACGGCATTACGGGCGGAAACGTCTCTGTGGCTCAGGCGATTGTGTCAGATATTACCCCGCCCGAGGGACGCGCTAAGGCGTTTGGTCTCTTTGGAGCCGTGACTTTTGGTTTAGGGTTTATTGTGGGACCTATCTTAAGCTTAGCTTCACAGCAGTTTTCTCTAGGGGCAGGCTTCTTGACCTCAAGTGCGATCGCCTTCATTGCCCTCACTTTCGTTTTGGTTGCCCTCCCTGAGACGCTACAAACCAAAGCAGCAAAGGCTGAAAAGTGGTGGGATATTGGCCTCGGAAACCTAATTACGGGCTTAGCGATACCGAAGGTGGGGATTTTGCTGGTCATCAATTTTTTAATTGGCACTACCTTCACGATTTTTACCTTTGCCTTTCAGCCCTACTTCATTTATGTACTGGGGCAAGATAATCAGACTTTAACGCTTTTGTTTGCAGGGCTTGGATTGGTTTCTGTCGTGGTACAGGCAAAGGGGATTGGTCTGCTTACCCAGCGCATGAGCTTAGTCAGAATTTTATTAATCGGGCTATTGATGCGGGCGCTCACGTTTTTGCTAATGCCTAATTTTCCTAATATTGCTTACTTCGTCTGCGTTATGCTCGTGTTCGCCGTATTCAATGCGCTGGTGCAGCCTACGATTACTACGTTAATTTCTCTAAACTCCAAATCCGATGTGCAGGGTATGGCGATGGGGCTGAATGCCTCATACCTGAACGTTTCTAATGCCTTTGGCCCCATCATTGCGGGACTCATTGTGCGTCAGTCTAACCCCGAAACCTATCGCTATCCGTTTTATTTGGCAGGGATACTGACCTTTTCGGTTCTAGTATTTGCCTTTTCTACGCGGCAAAAATATACGCCAGCAGCAAACATGCAGACCAATCCTTCAGCATGAGTCCCTTCTTATGCAAAGATAATAAAGCTGCTGCCTATACTAGGGTCAGCCAGCGTAAGCAGACGACTGAAAAGGACGCAAAGTTAGAGCTATGCAAGTGGGTGATCAAATCCGCGTTAAAGAATCAGTGATTGTGTATCACCATCCTGAGCATCGCAGTCAGCCTTTTGATATTAAAGGGCTAGAAGGTGAGATTGTTGGCGTGTTGCAAGAGTGGCAAGGTCGGCCTGTCAGCGCTAACTATCCATTTATTATTCAGTTTGCGCCTAAGTTCCGCACTCACCTCAATGACTTTGAAATTGAAGTGGTGGTCGATGAAGTGGCAAGTGATGCAGTGGTTAACGACGCAACCAACGCAGAAGCTTAAAGCCCTGTTTTAAAATGCTGAACTCTGCACGGTTTTGGGCTGCGGTTTCGGCATACCACTGACAGTGGCGTTTATGAGCCTGTCGATAGTCTGTCTCTTGGTAGAACGCTTGACTGAAGCGGATGAGGGCAAAAATCTCATCTGCTGGCGGAGGAGTATGGCTACGAACTTCGGTCAATTTCATATCAGGTGCTGCAAGTTTCTTTTAGTTGTAGCAGAGCCGTTGAGCCATGAGGGTTAAGCAATAAGTCGCTAAATCCATCCCTTTAGCCAATAAACCAACATGCCCACGTATTCTCTCAGGGCGATGGTGGTATGGTATAGCGCTTCGGCGTCGGGTAGCAGCTTGATTAAAAAGTCTGGGATGCCCTGAGCTGAAGTGGATTCATCTACGAGATAGTCTGTGGGGGCGGCGATCGCCTCCATCCCTTCTTTCTTAAAAATTGCCATAGAGCGCGGCATATGAAGCGCTGAAGTGACCAGCAAGATTGGCCCCTCTAACTTTTCTTGAGTCAGAATGGCCTTCACGTTAACCGCATTTTCATGGGTATTGAGCGAGGTGCGCTCTAGCAGCATGGCGGATTTGGGGATGCCCATAAATTCTAAAAGTGTCTCAATGTCTTGGGCTTCTGAAGGAGCCGCTTCTTTTTTCCAGTTAATGCGCCCTCCGGTCAAGATGAGTTTGGGGGCGTAGCCTTCTTTATAAAGTCGAGCGGCATACAAAATGCGATCGCCAGATTCAAGCAGCTCAGGCCAAACCCGTGGCGCAGTAGCTGAACGTACCGCACCGCCTAAAATGACGATCGCCGCCACCTTCGGGTAAGTAGCAGCAGGCCGATACTGAAACTCTAGCCCTCGCGCCAAAGCCGCTGCAACCCAGGCATTACTGCTAAAAAGAATCACGCCCAAAGCTGCACCCATTGCCATTGCTGCAATACGGGGGTGCTTCCAGAACGTGGCGATCGCCACCACCAGCAATAAACAAGATAGACCTGCCGGATACACAAACAGCGGCAGCAGCTTAGACAAGAATAAAAACATTGTTTTGATCGCTGAACGGCATCTCTGAAGAAATTGAACGCGTTTCAGACTCAACAGTCAAGCCAGTGATCGACACTTTCAAGCATTTCGCTTCGCACAGAAGTTTTGAAGCCTTGCTACAGAACCTAAATAAGATGGCTCAAGCTAGATAGACAAAATCTATTTATTAGATAAATAAATTAGGCTTTTATCTATTGCTCGTCAAAGGTATTATCAATTTAATGTTTCAAGCTTAACCATTCAAAATGTTTTGAATACGTAGCTTATACTCACTTATTCCTTAGGATTCTAAATCCGTAGGAATTTTTGAAATCAATGCTTATTGAGTTTTTCTTTGAATCTATCAATAGATAAATAAATAGGCACTGAGTTTATAGCCGTCATTCAACCCTTCATGTTTTAGGAGCATAACCATGTTTGAATTCGTTGTTCCCAGCGTTATTGCAAGCTACTTCAGCGTCTTAATTCTGTCCTTTGTTCTGCGCAAGGGCCTTTCCACAAGTTCTGACCGTTAGCGTTTAGCCCTTTTTTTGAGTGTGCCTCACCTCATCAGCCTGTTAAGTGACTGGTACAGCAGTTGCTTCAATATCAATGCCCCTTTGACTTCAGGAGAACCTATGAGCCAATTGTCTCGCCGCAAATTTATCCTCACCGCAGGTGCTGCCTCTGCTGGATCTCTATTGCTCAAAGGGTGTTTGGGCAACCCACCCTCTGCAACCAATGCTGGGAGTTCACCCACGACGGCACCTGCCGCCCCTATCGCTGCTGGGGAAGCGCCCGAAACCACCAAGGTAAAGCTGGGTTATCTGCCTATTATTGAAGCTGCACCGCTGATTATTGCCCAAAAGAAAGGCCTGTTTGCCAAGTACGG
>JBGSVR010000510.1:0-7221 GCA_041752855.1 Thermosynechococcaceae cyanobacterium | reverse complement strand
CGGCAGTATAGTCTTGAGCCACCACGCGATCAATGGCCTGACGGTACACCCGCGTGACGTTTGCCACATACTCAGGGGTTTTCAGCCGTCCTTCAATCTTGAGAGAGCTGACCCCTGCCTGAATTAACTCCGGCAACACGTCCAGTCCTGCTAAGTCTTGAGGGCTGAGGAGATAGTTGCGATCGCCCAACGCCAGAGCTTTCCCATCTACAATTAGCTCATAGGGCATTCGGCAGGCTTGGGCGCATTCGCCTCGGTTGGCAGAGCGCCCCCCTAATGATTCGCTGGTGAGGCACTGACCAGAATAGGCCACGCAGAGTGCCCCATGTACAAACACCTCCAATGGCAGCGAAAGGTTTTGTGCCCCAAGCTGCGTCTGAATTTTATTAATTTCCTGTAGAGAACACTCCCTTGCCAGCACCACCAACTGACAGCCGAGGTTTTGGGCAAACTCAACCCCAGCCGCACTGGTCACAGTCATTTGAGTTGAGGCATGGATCGGGAAGTCTGGAGACAAGTGACGAATCAACCGACAAATCCCTACGTCCTGCACAATGGCGGCATCTACACCAGCCGCAATAATAGTCCGCAGATACTGCTCCGCCGCTTCCAGCTCACTGGGGAAAATTAGGGTATTAAAGGTGACGTATCCCTTTACGCCCCGTCGATGGAGAAAGTCCATGAGTGCGGGGAGGTCAGCCTCAGTGAAATTCTGCGATCGCATCCGTGCGTTAAAGCGATCTAACCCAAAGTAAATCGCATCTGCACCATTCTCTACCGCAGCCTTGGCACAGTCCCAGTACCCAGCAGGAGCCAGCAATTCCGGTCGCCTTAGCGATGAAAGCGCAGAAGGAGAATTGGGTTGACTAAGGTTTGTAGTCATAGCAGGTGTTGCGGATAGGACAAGGCATTCTTCACTGCGATCTTAAACAAAAATGGCGGTGAAGGCATACGCGCCTTCACCGCCGTAAAATAGTAGCAGCCTTTTCTTGAATCCCTACGCGATCGCCACTTCAGAGGTAGGTGCAGTTGTTACGCCCTGAAAGAAATAGCCTGTCCCCCAATCCGTGTGAATAAACTCAGGATTTTTAGGATTGTCGCCAATCTTAGAGCGTAGCCGCGAAACATGCACATCCACCACGCGCATGTCGGCGTAGTGGCGAGGGCTGTAGCCCCACACCTTCTGTAAAATGTCAGAACGGGAGACGGTTTTACCTGCGTTACCCGCCAATAGCTCTAGTAAATCAAACTCCATCCCCGTGAGCTGAATGCGATCGCCATTGAGAAACACCTGGCGCTTATAGGTTTCAATCCGTAACGGGCCTGCCAATAGAACCCCTGCCACTGGATTATCTGAAGCCGCAGCCATGCCGCTGCCATGCACCCGCCGCAAAATGACGTTAATACGCTCCTCTAACTCTTTGGGAGAGAACGGCTTGGGTAAGTAGTCATCTGCACCCATCTGAAGACCCGTAATGCGGTCGGCAACATCGCCAAGGGCAGTCAGCATAATGATGGGAACACCTGTAGACTTGCGTAGCTCCTGGCAAACTTCTAGGCCGTTCAGCTTGGGCATCATCACGTCTAGCACCACAAGGTCAGGTTTCTCTTTCTCAAAAACCTCAAGGGCTTCAGCACCATCACAGGCCACAGCCACCTCATACCCCACCATCGTTAAGCGCGTCGTTAAAATGCGCCGAATCATGGCTTCGTCATCAACAATTAAAATTTTCTTTTTGCGACTCACCGGATAGCCCCACTTTTGCTTAAATGAGTTATTAAATTTAGGTTGGGCTGCTGCCTAAATAATGAACAGCTCGCCGCTATGTAGTCTCAGCGCTGAGAGCGCGACAGATAAATTAAAAAACTTTAAAGTGTCCTGATAACAAATGATAACAGACATCCTGCAAGGATTTCATCCCGTTCCATTGCAATTGTTAAGGTCAGCAATTGTTAAGGCTTGTGGCAGTTCTATTAATTTCGGTTTCATAGCGGGTTAAGGCGTTAGACCTAGCTGGTATTATCCAATGGCTCAAGCGATGAGCGCGTAGATGTCACTTTAATGCGGTTGTATTAAAGGACGTCTTGCCTGCGCTCTGTTGTCGCAATCAGCATAGGGAATCAGTTTGAGGTTATGGCAAATCCCTTCATTGCGGTGAGAATTACCCCCGAACTGGATGCGGCGATCGCCGCACGAATGCAGGAAACGGGTCAATCCAAGTCGGATGTGGTGATTGAATCGCTGAAGTCCTATTTGGGCATTATGCCGTTTACGCAGCGGTTGACCATGATTGAGCAACGGCTCGCTGCCCTAGAGGTCTTTGCAGAAAGTGTCGAAAGTCCCCTGCGATCACATGCTCTGGAGCGACCCTCTACTCTGCCTTCCCACCGATCAGAACATTCTGGACATTAAGGCGGCAGGCGTTGGCACTGCTGCCGCTGCCCGATTAATCTTCATGTCAGCGGAACTAACTTGCCACCGAAGCCCTCAAGACTTACTGTATCAAACAGAAGATTGATTACATTAGAGTGGCTTGGTTAAGTTATGACTGCAAGTCTTATGAATGAGCTAACCACAAAGCCCAGTTCACTTCTGTTTGAGAACTGCGTTTTATTTGGCGGTACAGGGTTTATTGGCACTCACTTTGCTCGCTTTTTGCTCGCCAATCATTTAGCAAAGACGATTACCCTCGCAGACGTTGAGCCACCCAATAAGCCCCTGTGGTCGTCGTCGGCTCGCAAAGAACTAAGCGATCCTCGTGTACGCTACGTCTCTATAGACGTTTGTGCGCCCATTAGCCATGCCGATTTACCCAAAAGTGCAGACTTGGTCCTTAACTTCGCCGCCATCCACCGTGAACCTGGGCACGAACCCCATGAATATTTTGAGACGAACCTCAAGGGTGCTGAAAATGTCTGCCAGTGGGCAGAAACCGTCGGCTGTAAAACCATCGCCTTTACCAGCAGTATTTCGCCCTATGGCCCCACAGAAGAAGAGAAAAACGAGCAGTCCATTCCAGTTCCCGTAACTGCCTATGGAGCCTCTAAACTTGCTGCCGAGAAAATCCATTTGGCTTGGCAGCGTGGAGGCGGCGATCGCAGGCTTGTGATCATTCGTCCCGGTGTTGTGTTTGGCCCTGGGGAAGGGGGCAACGTGAGCCGTCTGGTGCGCTCGATTGTGAAAGGCTATTTTTTCTACGCAGGTAATCAAAATACGCGTAAAGCAGGCGGCTATGTAAAAGAACTCTGCAACGCCATTTTATGGGTCTTGGCTTGGCAGCAGCAAAATGAGCAAAATGTAACGCTGTTTAACTTCTCGGCAGATCCAACGCCTACCCTCGAAGAGTACGTCAACGCCGTTTGTAACGTTGCTCAGATTAAAAGTAAGCCTCTCAAAGTCCCCTATTCGCTGTTGCTGGGGGCATCTTACCCCATTGCTCAATTGGCTAAAACCTTTGGGATGAAGCAGCCCATTGACCCCGTTCGGATTCGCAAGTTGGTGCGCTCTAATAATATCGTGCCAGATTTTCTACGAACGGCTGGCTATCCGTACCAGTACACGCTCCAAAAGGCTTTAGAAGACTGGAAGCAAGAAAAACCCGAAGATTGGGCAAAATCATAAGAAAATTTGGAAGGGCAGGTTTTTTTGAAATATTTGAGGCAAAATTGAGCCGTGTTGGCTAAACCTGCCCCTACGCTTCATTAATTGAACTCGATATTCTTAAAACTTTAGCGATTTTAACGATAAGGCTCAAGACTCATGCAAATTTTAGAAACAACCTTACCCGGCGTATTACTGATTGAGCCGCGCGTATTCAATGACGATCGCGGGTTCTTTTTTGAGTCCTACAGCGAAAAACGCGCTTGGGACGCAGGCTTGCAGGTCAAGTTTGTGCAGGATAACCATTCTTTCTCCAAGCAAGGCACCCTGAGAGGGCTGCACTATCAGCTCCAAAATCCTCAGGGAAAACTAGTGCGGGTTGCCACAGGAGAAGTCTTTGATGTCGCGGTCGATATCCGTCAAGGTTCTCCTACGTTTGGGCAATGGTATGGCGCGCATCTATCTGCCGATAATCGGCGGCAGCTTTATGTGCCGCCAGGGTTTGCCCACGGTTTTTGCGTCCTGAGTGAAACCGCCGATTTTTTATACAAATGCACTGCCTTCTATACCCCTGGCGATGAGTACAGCATTCGTTGGGACGATCCAGACCTTGGAATTAATTGGCAGGTCGAAAATCCGGTCCTGTCTGCCAAAGATGCGATCGCCCCACTTCTCAAAGACGCAGCCCACCAGCTCCCAACCTATCAACAGGAGTGATAAGACTGAATAGGTCAGGCGGCGGCTTGTCACCCTTTACTTTATAAAAATTGGATGAAACTCTGGCAGGGTTCCGGTGCGGCTAATGGGCCAAAACCGAAACGAGGCGCGACCCACTATTTCATCTTTACTGACAAGCCCCCAGCACCGACCGTCATAGCTGTTGTTGCGGTTGTCTCCTAAGACCAAAATGCTGTCCTTCGGAATGGTGACGGGCTTTGATAAAAAGGGCGGTGGGGGAGCCGCCTGATCGCTGTTGGCACTCTGAGACGTGCCACAGGCTTCAATGAGGGTTGGATCTCCATTAGCAACGTAGGCTTCTGAGAGGCGCTGATTGTTGACGTAAACGCCCCCGTTTTTGATTTCAACGCGATCTCCAGGTGTGCCAACCACTCGTTTAATGAAGGCATCGTGAAATCCTTGAGCCTTCAGTTCTTTTGTGGGATTAAAAACCACAACATCCCCACGTTCTGGCGCTCGAAAATAGTAGCTCAGTTTTTCAATAATGAGGCGATCGTTCACCTGAAGCGTCGGCTCCATTGAGCCAGAAGGAATGTAGCGAGCCTCAGCTACATAGGTACGGATTCCAAACGCAAGCAGTAGACTTAGCCCAACAGTCTTAACCGCCTCTAGCCACCAAGACTCTTCCTGAGATGATTTCGCCATAGATTTCGTTCAATCAGCCTTACGTCACTACAAACAGGTTGCCCAATGGGGCATTTTCAAGCGCAATTTTAAGCGCAATCTTTAAAAATGCCGTTTCCTAAACATAGCGCGATCGCCTACGCTCTTGAGCCAAAGACTGACAACAACCCAACCCTCTTAAGCCAAGAGACGGGGATGCTCATTCCTCGGTTCCTCACATAGGGGTTCGTACCTGACGCGTTGAACGCAAGATTCTGCAAAAATAGAGGACAGGACTCTTAGGAACTACATCCCCATGCCGGACAATCTTCGCAGCCAAGCCATTACCCAAGGAATTCAGCGATCGCCCAATCGCGCCATGCTGCGCGCAGTCGGCTTTGGGGATGCTGACTTTACCAAGCCCATTGTGGGTCTTGCCAATGGATTTAGCACCATTACGCCCTGCAATATGGGCATTGATTCCCTTGCCACCCGTGCCGAGGCTGGACTCAAAACCGCCGGAGCCATGCCCCAAAAGTTTGGCACCATTACCATCAGCGACGGCATTTCGATGGGCACTGAGGGCATGAAGTATTCCTTGGTGTCTCGTGAGGTGATCGCAGACTCCATTGAAACCGTCTGTGGCGGTCAAAGCCTTGATGGCGTGCTGGCAATCGGCGGCTGCGACAAAAACATGCCCGGTGCCATGATCGCGATGGCGCGTCTGAATATTCCGGCTATTTTTGTCTATGGCGGCACCATTAAGCCAGGGCATTACAACGGCAAAGATCTCACCGTGGTCAGCTCCTTTGAGGCCGTCGGGCAATACAGCGCAGGTCGCATTGACGAAGCAGAGCTAACCGCAATTGAGCGTAATGCCTGTCCAGGGGCGGGTTCTTGCGGCGGTATGTTTACCGCCAACACCATGTCTTCAGCTTTTGAAGCGATGGGCATGAGCCTCATGTATTCCTCCACGATGGCAGCGGAAGATCAGGAGAAGGCCGACAGTGCCGAAAAGTCTTCCTTTGCTTTAGTTGAAGCTATTCGCAAACAAATTTTACCCAGCCATATCCTGACGCGCAAAGCCTTTGAAAATGCGATCGCCGTCATCATGGCGGTGGGTGGCTCTACCAATTCTGTACTGCATTTATTGGCGATCGCCCGTGCCATTGGCGTAGAGCTGATTTTGGACGATTTTGAAACCATTCGTGCCAAGGTTCCGGTGTTGTGTGACCTGAAGCCTTCCGGTCGCTATGTCGCCACCGACCTTCACAAAGCAGGTGGCATCCCTCAGGTCATGAAAATGCTGCTGGCTCATGGCCTGCTCCACGGCGATGCCCTCACCATTACGGGGCAAACGGTCGCAGAGCTACTGGCAGAGATTCCCGAAGCGCCTAGAGCCGATCAGGACGTGATTCGACCCTGGGATAACCCCATGTATGCCCAAGGCCATCTCGCTATTTTGAAGGGCAACCTCGCTACTGAAGGTGCAGTCGCTAAAATCACAGGGGTCAAAAAGCCCATCATTACAGGCCCTGCTCGCGTTTTTGAATCTGAAGAAGAATGCTTGGCGGCAATTCTAGACAACAAGATTCAGGCTGGAGATGTCATCGTAATTCGCTACGAAGGTCCTAAAGGCGGTCCTGGGATGCGAGAAATGCTGGCTCCCACCTCCGCTATCATTGGCGCGGGGCTGGGAGATTCGGTGGGACTCATTACCGATGGTCGCTTTTCTGGTGGCACCTATGGCATGGTCGTGGGTCATGTGGCACCAGAGGCTGCGGTAGGGGGTGCGATCGCCCTCGTCCAAGAAGGTGACACCATCACCATTGATGCCCCCGCCCGTAAGCTAGAGCTGCAAATTTCTGATGCAGAATTGGCTCAACGCCGAGCCAATTGGCAACCGCGCACGCCGCGCTATACCCAAGGCGTATTGGCAAAATATGCCAAGCTAGTGGCCTCGAGCAGCGTGGGCGCAGTCACAGATCTCAACCTGTAGCAGCAGAGCCGTTTTTAGGGCTTCTTATGGCGCAGTAGGCCGTTGAAACTTAGATGCAGGGGTAAAGTCCATCACAGGCTGCCCCTGCATTGCACGGCTCATAAAATCACGCCAGATGGGAGCCATGATGCCACCCCCAGTCACACCTCGCCCTAGAGGACTGTAATTGTCGTTTCCAGCCCACACTACTGCCGCAAGCTGAGGCACAAATCCTCCAAACCAAATATCTCGTTCTGAGGACGTAGTACCTGTTTTTCCACCTGCGGGGCGACCGAAGTAA
>JBGSVR010000509.1:0-2464 GCA_041752855.1 Thermosynechococcaceae cyanobacterium | reverse complement strand
AGCCTCGAAGAACACTTTTGCTCCCCAGGGTGTCGCGGTGGGTTTTTGAGCCGGGTCAAGGAAGGCACCATGATGGGGCACATCCTAGAGCATGTGGCGCTGGAGCTTCAGACCTTAGCGGACATGCCCGTAGGGTTTGGTCGCACCCGCGAAACGGCAACAGATGGGGTCTACCAGGTCGTTATTGAGTATCAAAACGAAGAGGCAGGGCGCTACGCGGCAAGAGCGGCACTGCGGCTCTGTCAGAGCATTGTAGAGACAGGCGCTTACCCCAAAGAAGAGCTGGAAAAAGATTTAGATGACTTGGCTCAGTTTCGGACTGAGGCAATCTTGGGCGCAAGCACTGATGCGCTAGTGCGCGAAGCCGAAAATCGCGGCATCCCCTGGACGCATTTAGAAAGCTGTGACCTGTTTCAGTTTGGCTATGGAAAACATCAAAAGCGGGTTCAGGCTGCACTCACCTCTAAAAGCAACATTTTGGGCGTAGAGCTGGCCTGCAATAAAGAAAACACGAAAAATATTTTGACCCAGTTTGGGGTTCCCGTCCCCTTGGGTAAGGTGATTTATGCGTTCAGTGAGCTAGAAGAAACCATTGAGCAGCTAGGGGGCTATCCCGTCGTCATTAAGCCCTTAGATGGCAATCACGGTCGCGGCATTACCATTGATATCCAGTCTTGGGAAAATGCGGAAGTGGCCTACGACCGCGCCCGTGATGTCTCCAAAGGCGTGATTGTAGAACACTTCTACCAAGGGCGAGATCACCGAATTTTAGTCGTCAATCATAAGGTTGTTGCCGTTGCGGAGCGGGTACCTGCCCATGTAATCGGCAACGGAATCGCCACTATAAAAGAGCTAGTTGAGCAAGAAAACCAAGATGACCGTCGGGGCGAAGGTCACGATAATATGCTCACCCATATTGAGCTAGACGACGCCACAGACGAAATGATGCATCGTCAAGGGTTTACGCTAGACACCATTTTGCCCCCCAATCAAATTTGTTATTTACGGGCAACGGCTAATTTAAGTACAGGCGGGATCGCCATTGACCGCACGGACGAAATCCATCCAGAAACGGTTTGGGTTGCAGAACGGGTGTCTCGCATTATTGACCTGGACGTCGTAGGCATTGATGTCATTACAACTGACATTACCAAGACGCTTGCGGAGGCGGATGGCGTGATTGTGGAGGTGAATGCAGCACCAGGCTTACGGATGCACATAGCGCCCAGTGAAGGCGTGGGACGAAACGTAGCAGCACCCATTCTCAATATGCTGTTTCCCCCTGGCACACCCAATCGGATTCCCATTGTGGCAATTACGGGAACCAATGGCAAAACTACCACCACTCGACTGATTGCCCACATCTTCAGTCAGGTGTATGAGTTTGTAGGCTTTACCACCACCGACGGCATCTACATCGGTCGTCACCTCGTTGAAAAGGGCGACACCACAGGGCCACAAAGCGCCCAGATCATTCTGCAAGACCCAACAGTAGATATTGCGATTTTAGAGACGGCACGGGGCGGCATTTTGCGATCGGGTCTGGCCTTTGCGCACTGCGATGTGGGAGTGGTCTTAAATGTGGCAGCGGATCATCTGGGCTTAGGCGATATCAACACCATTGACCAGATGGCAAAGGTCAAAGCGGTGATTGCGGAATCGGTTCACCCCGATGGCTATGCTGTCTTAAATGCTGATGACGAGCGGGTTGCCGCAATGGCGGACTACGTGCCTGGAAAAATTGCCTATTTCTCGATGGATGCTGATAACCCGTTAGTGCGATCGCATGTTCAGCGCGGGGGCATGGCTGCTGTCCTCAAAGAGGGCTATCTGGCGATTTTGCAGCAGGACTGGGTTCACCGCATTGAGAAGGTCGAGCTGGTACCCCTCACCTTGGGCGGACGCGCACCGTTTATGATTGCCAATGCTCTTGCCGCCAGTTTAGCGGCCTTTGTCCAAGGCGTGAGTATCGAGAAAATTCGCGCCGCCCTTCGCAGTTTCCGTGCTTCGGCAGAGCAGACCCCCGGACGCATGAATTTATTTAACTTGGGGCACTACCATGCATTGGTAGACTACGCCCACAACCCAGCCGGATACGCAGCGGTGGGCAGCTTTGTCAAAAACTGGTCTGGCTCTGCCATTGGTGTGGTCGGTGGCCCTGGCGATCGCCGTGATGAGGATTTGATTGAGCTAGGCGAACTATCGGCGACCTTCTTTGAGCAGATTGTGGTCAAAGAAGATGACGACAATCGCGGTCGCCCGCGTGGCAACGCAGCAGAGCTGATTGTTCAAGGCATTCATGCTGCCGCCACGGAGAATGGTACGCCAGTGCCTCACACGATTCAGCTAGAGGAGACAGCGGCGATCGCCTGGGCTTTAGATAACGCACCCAAGGATGGTTTGGTGGTGATCTTTCCTGAAAGCGTGAGTCGGGCAATCGAGATTATTATGGCGCGTAACCCCA